>JBATHL010000263.1:0-4618 GCA_049666745.1 Gammaproteobacteria bacterium | reverse complement strand
ATCATCATCAGGATGACGATGGTAAATCCGTAGATAAGAAGACGAGTGGGGTGGTGCATTACCGAGTTACTTCCTTAGAACCTGGCGTCCCTTTTCCTGAGTTTTCGTACAGACATTAAACTAATTATAGGATACTGGCGCAAATTTTTTGCTGAACCTGATCGATATCGCGATATATGACGCCATGGATGTCACTGTCGAGGATGGTCAGGGTCCTGTTTTCGGCAATGATCAGCTTATCGAGTGTCTGGATGCTGGCAGGATCCACGACGGGATCACGATCTCCCTGGTAAAGGTGGATATCTGCGTTGATCGTGATGCTATCTTCGGTTAAGTGGTCGATAAGTTGTTGTAGTTGGTATAGTGCCCGCACAGGTATGTGCTGGTAATTGATTTCCGGGTTTTCGGGCTCGTTGGGGGTGAATGGCATTAATCCTTCAGAACTTACCCAACTGACCAGCCGGTTGGCGTGGTGTACCAGGGGCACGAAAACCATATTCCTGTTTTTGAAATGCACCGGCGCGTTAACACTGGTCACCGACTTGATTTTCTTACCGGGATGATTCGCCGCGTGGTTTAACGCCAGTAAACCTCCGGTCGAAAAGCCAACAATATGTATCGACTGGCTGAATGCCCTGAGAATGTCATAGCCTCTTGCCACCGATCCAGCCCAATCATGCCAATTGCGACTGCGTAAATCCCAGGGTGAGGTGCCGTGGCCCTTGAGTCGAACGCCAAGCACATGATGACCGGCCGCATGCAGGCGTTCCCCAAGACCCCTGACCTCTGCAGGACCAGACAGGAATCCGTGAATCAGCAGCACCGCCGATGCGGGTTCACGGGTTGATTTCAGGAAAAACCAGTTAGCATCGGCGGTTTGCGTTTGCTGTGAATTAATATCCTCATAACGGTCGCGTTGAAACTGATTACGATCCCATTCGTAGGCGAGAATCTGATCATTGAAACGATAATCTGCGAAGGCGCGGGTATCGATCTTATCGACGTGAAGCATCGCCCTGTCGATGCTGCGGGTGACATGAGATAACGGGCTGATTTCATTCGCGTATACGCTGATCAGATTTTCGGTGCGTACCTCATCGACCGCGAAATCCTCAACCAGCTTTTGATCAAGCACATACTCGCCTTGCTCGACATGTACTAATTTCATGTTACGCGCGGTCTTGAGAAACTGTTCCAGTCGGCTACTCCCGGTACTGACAATCGCCCCGTACTCCTCCGGGTTGCACAAACTGCGATGTAACTCTGACTCCGATTCCTGCAATTGCTTGATACTGAGATAAAGCATTTTATGAAAGCGAGCACAGTTGATTTGTCGCAAGCCCTGCTGGTACAGCTTGACTATTATCTGTGAGGCGATATGACTGAGATTGATAGTGACTGCCTCGTACATCGAGCGCATGTAGTCGTCGCGCACCTTACTGGATTTAGCTCTCATGGCGATCGCATGAATGCGCCCGCCCCAGTGACCGGAGCTGGGTTTGAGCGTGAATAACTCGTCCAGCGATTCAAAGCGATGCACGACATTGGGCAGCATTCTTTTTTCCCACCACTTCCAGTAGTCGCCGGCGACTATTGGTCGTGAAAAGCGAATATCCATATCGGTATGCTTGAACAGCAGGTTACCCTCGATGATCAACTCTTCGGTAAACCGCTTGTTTATACCCTTGTTAAACAGGCGCGCGACCTGGTGCAAAATATTGTCACTGACCCGGATAGGATAGAAAGTAATGTGACTGGGTACGATGACAGTAGGTTTGACCGCTTTCATCATCAAATTCTCGACGTCGTCGAAACCCAGCTGTTCTGCCCAACGTTCGACCCGTTGGTATTGGCCGGCTGCGTAATCGTGCAACAGCGCGGTTTTAAACGCATCCAGTGCCAGCGCGATGACTGCCGCTCCGCGGTGGTGTTTACGTCTCTCGTTGGCGGTACGAGAGAAAACACTGTACTGCCCTTTTTGATCAACCACGCGCTTGTCCTTGACCATGCCACCTTCGGGAAAAACGACCAGCTTGCGGCCGTGCAGAATCTCATGTGCCAGAAACGGAAACAGATCAGGCAGGTCATTCGGCACCACACCGATGGAATAAAGGAACTGGCTAAATCGCTCGTCGCCTTCAAAAAATTCAGCCGAAGCCACCGAGCGACAATAGGCGCCGGTTGCCTCCTTTATCAAAACCTGCGGGATGAAGGTCTCGAAGCGCGCGAAATGATTGAACAGAAATATATCACCCTGGTGCACCGGATCGTTTTCACCACTACCTTCCTGGTGCAACTTGATATTGAGTTTGAGTAGTTTTTTGGTGGTGCCAAAAGCCCTGACACAAAAATCATAGACCCTGGTGTTGATTTGCGGATTATCCGGAGTGTCGGACATCTGTCAGCTACCTTTTCTACCTGTATTTACTGTAATTGCAGGAATCATATAGTTGAGGCTCAAATTATTGTTTAGAAGTTCCGCCTGCGGCCGATAAACAGGACGTAATAACTGTTGCTTATACCAATGCGCAAGCGTACTTGTCTATACCTGTTTTTAATAGCGGCTCTGATCCATATCCAGGCTTTGGCGGCGGAACCCCGTTATGATTTTCGTATTGTGATCGATGTTTCGGGCAGCATGAAGCAAACCGATCCACAGAATTTGCGCGTGCCGGCCTTAAAATTGATCAATGGCCTGATACCAACCGGGTCGCGGGCAGGTGTCTGGACCTTCGGACGCTATGTGGATATGGCGGTGAAATGGGGTAAGGTAGATGACGCCTGGCGCAAGCGGGCAGACCTGGGCGCCGACAAAATCCATTCCAATGCCCTGTTAACCAATATTGAAAGCGCGTTGGCGCGCGCCAGGGTCGGTTGGGATAAGCCGGATGCAAAAACCAGGCGTATTCTGTTGTTGCTGACCGATGGCAAGGTGGATATTTCCAGCGATCCTGGCAAGAATGCGAAATCTCGCGACAGCGTTTTAAACCAGGGCCTGGCGAAATACAAATCGTCAGGCGCACAAATTCACACCATAGCGCTGTCAGGTGGCACCGACGAGGTTTTGCTAAAACAACTTGCGCTTGAAACGGGAGGATCTTTTGCGGTCGCGCAAAGTGCCGATGAACTGCAAAAAGTGTTTTTCAAGATGTTTGAGCGAGCCAGTGACCTGGACACGGTTGCATTGAGGGGTAAGGAATTTCCGATAGATAGCAGCATCAAGGAAATGACGCTGTTAATTTTCCGTAGCCCGGGTAGTCAGCCAACGATACTGATTCCTCCCGATAGCCCCGCGATCAGCGTGCAGAAACCACGCGGAGCTCGCTGGCGTAGCGGTCAGGGCTATGATTTGATTACGGTTAAAAACCCCGCTGCGGGTACCTGGCGAATCGATGCCGTGCTGGACCCCGACAATCGTCTGATGGTGGTTACCGATTTGAAATTGCAGGTTAGTGGTATACCCGCCTATGGCACGCCGCGTGAAGCATTCAAGATAGCCGCCGAACTGTTTAACCGGGACAAAAAAATCAGCAAGAACAGTTTTTTACGCTTTGTCGATTTCGACCTTACCCATACTGATGTCGATGGTAATGAATCTCGGCACGCGCTGACACATACCAGCGAGCGCAAGGACAAGGGACAATATCTCTACCGGCTGGAGCAGAAATTAGCCGAGGGCATGCATAGTTTTGTGGTTGCGGCCGATAGCACAACCTTCAACCGCAGCAAGCGTTTCGATATGCGGGTGCAGTGGCCGGTGGAGGTGAGAATCGAGCCACAGCAGGCAGCCGGTGTATATGAACTGAAGTTGCGTGCGCGCGAAGAGTACCTCATACCCGATGGCCTGGTAGCCGATGTCGATATTGAAGCGCCAGATGGATCCAGCGACAGTCTTGCCCTCGAAGCCTCGTCAGGATGGCTACGAACCCTGGTTGAAACCAGTCAGGATGGACTTTACCACGCGCATATAAAAATCTCGGCGCAATCTCATGCAACCGAAATAGTAGATATAGATCTTGGCAGGTTCTCCATGCTTGGTGTTTACCGTGCAGCTCCCGGCGTCGAGGAAGGATCGACTGTGACCCCGGATAAGGAAGTCGCGGAACAGGAATCGACTGTCAATAAAATCAACTGGAAACTGGTAGGGGTAGTAATCGTAGTGGTTAACCTGACGCTATTGTTATTGCTGGTGTCAGGTTGGTGGTTCCTGAAACGGAAGCGGGAAGCCGTGGAGCTGGATGTCGACGACGAGGAATTCAGTGCTTGAAGTCAATGCCATTTATTTTATCTTGCTGGTCGAGGGCTTTGTGCTGCTGTTGATTCTACTATTGGTCTGGACCTTGATAACATTAATCAGTAAGCGACGTAAAAGCAGGGGTATAGCGGAGCTGAAAGCCCGGCTTAAGGGTCGGTCACTGCGGCGAAACGAACAAACCAAATCATTTCTGCAGACGATCTATCACCTTGAAGGGGAAGATCTCAGCGCCGCTCTGGCAGACATCGATCACCATGAAACCGAATTCTTCGAGCATTTAGTGGCTAGCCTGTACCGGGGTGGTCGCGCAAAACTCGACACCATCGACACTGCTATGGACAAGTTAATTGAATCCTATAAGCG
>JBATHL010000262.1:0-3879 GCA_049666745.1 Gammaproteobacteria bacterium | reverse complement strand
TGGAATTCCACCGACAGGTTCTCCATTTTGGCCTGTTTCAGGTGCCACTTCGCCTTGTCGGGATCGTATCCCCGCTGCGGCAGCTCTTCGGTGGTTGCGCGATACACGTTGGCCGGGCCGATCGGGTTGTCGTTGCCGAGTTCACCGTAGCCAAATGCGATTTTGTCCAGCCATTCTTGCCGCTGGATGATCAGCTTGAGCGCCATGCGTACGTGATTATTGTCATAGGGCGCTATATCCGTGCGCATCGGCAGCGTGACCTGCTTGTTGCCCGTGGTGGCGATAACTTTCACGCCTGGCAGCTTGCCAAGTCGGCCAGCGGTTTTCAATTCCACTTTCTGGATGCAATCCACCACGTCCGTTCGCAGGGCGGTGGTGCGCGCCGACGGGTCTTCGAGACCCAGCGACTCGATTTCGTCGAAATGTGCCTTGCCTTCTTTCCAGTAGTTGGGATTGCGTTTCGTAAAGGAGCGAATTCCGGGCTCGTGATCCACCAGGGAATAACCGCCCGTGCCGATGCCGGATTGCCAGTCGATGCTGCCGTCCCCGTTGGAGGGGCAGATCAGGATGTGATAGTCACTGAGAATGAACGGAAAGTCGGCATCGCCGCCTTTGAGGTTCACTACCACCGTATTCTTGCCGTCCGCCTTGACATTGTCGACCCCGGTGAGGATACCGGCCGCGGCCGATTTCGAGTTTTCGCCGAAGTGATGCTTCAACGAATCCACCACGTCCTGCGAATCCAGGGTCTTTCCGTTGTGGAATTCCACACCCTTGCGAATATTGAAAACCCACTGGGTGGCATCGGCGTTAGCTTCCCAGCTCTCGGCCAGTTCTCCCACCAGCTCTCCACTGGCCGCGACTTCGGTCAGGTTGTTGCGCAACTGGCCGAACTGCAGGTTGATCATATAGGAGTCCAGGATCTGGCCCGGATCCAGCACGTCGGTGGTCGCGCCACCGGTCAGTCCCTGCCTGAGCCTGCCGCCTCGTTTCGGAGCGGCCAGTGCCGCCTGGCTGTAAAGGGCGGGCGCCATCGCACCCACGCCCAGGGCCATCGCTGCGGTCAGGAAATTGCGACGGCTCAGGCCGTTTTCCATAACCAGTCGTTGCAGAAATTTGATTTCGTCGTCTTGGTTCATATGCTCCTCCGAATATGAGTCTTTATTGGTGCAATACAGCCGTTAACGGTCTGTGTCACTTTGTCCCGCGATTATAACCCCTAATACCTGTCGAATCGAAAGAATATATCCTTCAATATCGTTGAGATTGTACCAGGGGAGCAGATGTTTTAAGTTCCAACAATAAGGACAAGGGGGATTGTAATTTAAACCACCCGGTCCCACTTTTATTTGTTTTCAGCTGCGCGGTAGCCTAGTTTTCCGGGTACTAAGAACAGCTTGATAATGATCGTCCCAAATAAATAAGGTGACGCAGGGAGCATTTAATAATACCTCTGACAGTTTTTTCTTTTTTCCTTCTACTTTCCTAGCCAAATAAACCGAGTGCGTGAGAACTTCGGAGAAATTGATCTTCATCAAGGATGCGCGCTGATTTTGCAGTTTAATAACCAGAGGTTTATTAATGTTAATGAGTATGTTAATCGTGAAGCGTTGGTCGAAATGGTGAACACGGTTAAATCAACAATAACCATGAACATAAAAGAGGAGTACCGTTATGAGCAGTCTGCCTAAAATCGCAGCAAGCGGGATCGTCATCCTGCTAATAGGGGGCCTCGGTCCCAGTCAGAGTTATGCCGCCGATGCAGTGCCGCGAGCCGAGTTACTGGCATCCATGTGCAGCACCTGTCACGGCGCTAATGGTAAAGGCGCCAAGCCCATGCCTGGGATTAACGGCGAGGAACCCGCCGATTTTATCGACCTGATGCAGGCCTTCGCCAACGGTGAAGAGCCCACCAGTATCATGGATCGCCACGCCCAGGGTTATACCGAGGCCGAGCTCAAGCTGCTCGCCGAATATTTCAGCAAACAATAATTTAGGAGAAAGACAATGAAAGCATATGATCGCAGAGACTTTCTCAAGGTAATCGGAGCTGCTGGCGCGGTAACCGGTTTCGGTAGTCTGGTTTGGCCAATGGAAGCCCTGGCTGCGGCCAGCGGTAAAGTGGTTGTCGTCGGCGGCGGTTTTGGTGGCGCAACTTGCGCCCGGTATCTGAAACGCTGGGGACCCAAACTCGACGTTACCCTGGTCGAGCGCGATACCAGCTATATCACTTGCCCGTTTTCCAACGAGGTGCTCTCCGGTAATCTGGACATCAGCAAGATTACTCACGACTACAGCAATATCCACGCTCAGGGTATCAATGTGGTGCACGACGAGGTCACCGCTATCGATGCCGGTGGCAAATCGATCAGCCTCAAGTATGGCGGTTCGATGAAATTCGACAAACTGGTTGTATCACCGGGTATCGCGTTCAGGTGGGGCGCGATTGAAAATGACCAGGCGGCGGTGCAACAGGCAATGCCGCACTCATGGAAAGCCGGCGAACAGACACTGTTGCTGAGAAAACAGTTGCAGGCTATGCGCGACGGCGGCACCGTCATCATCGTGCCACCGAAGAAACCGTTTCGCTGTCCACCCGGACCTTATGAACGCGCCAGCCTGATTGCGCATTATCTCAAGTGGAACAAGCCGAAGTCCAAAATTCTGATCATCGATGCCAATCCGAGCCATTCAAAGCAGGCTGCATTTCACGAAGGTTGGAACAAGGAATACGGCAACATGATCGAATGGATCAAGGATACCGACGGTGGCGTCATTACCAGCGCGGATCCGGGCAACATGACCCTGCGCAATGATTTTGGCGACGAATACAAGGGTGATGTAATCAACCTGATCCCCTATCAAAAAGCGGGCGAACTGGTTGAAACCGCCGGCCTGACCAACAAGGATGGCTGGTGTACCGTCGATATGGGCACTTTTGAATCGGCAGAGGCCAGGGATGTACATGTCATCGGTGACGCCTGCGTCGCCGGCGCCATGCCCAAATCTGGCCACTCGGCGGCTTCACAAGCGAAGAATTGTGCTGCTGCGATCGTTTCCATGCTCGCCGGAGATACACCGCCCGAACCGACCTATGCCAACACCTGTTACAGCCTGATCGGACCCAAGTACGGTATTTCGGTGGCGGCAGTTTACCGCCTCAAAGAGGGGGTTATCGTCAAGGTTTCCGGCGGCGTCAGTAAAGTGGGCAATAGGGATCGGGTACATGAGAACGAGGCCAAGTATGCCCGCGGTTGGTACAAGTCAATCACCTCCGACGTGTTCGGTTGAGCCGATCGATATCTGATAATGAGATGGGTGGCGTTCGCGCCACCCTCGTTTGATTAGAAAGTTAATGGACCGATGAGAAGAAGAACATTGTTGCAAGATGTAATCGCGGTTGCGGCCACCTGGGTGGCCGGCGGCAGTGGTATATTTTATTCAATGCTGGCGAACGCGGCGCCCAGGCCGGACGCGGCGTTTCTGGCCAAGGATGTCGATACGGCGATGATGGAGGTACTGGGTACCCGGGAAGCCACTGCCAGCGATCAAATCAAGCTCGATGCCCCGCTGCAGGCGGAAAACGGCGCGGTGGTTCCAATCGAAATATCAACCACCTTTCCATCTCCCGAGTCGATCGTCGTGGCCGTGCCTAATAACCCGACGCCATTAATAAGCGTCATCGAGACCACGCCACGCACCGGCAGCTACTTCAGAATGCGGATCAAAATGGCGGGCACCGATAACGTCATGGCATATGTCAAATCGGGCGGCCAGTGGTACGTCACCTCGCAGGAAGTACGGGTTGCGATCGGCGGCTGCGGTGGTTGATGTATTGATTTTGTTGAGGAATTTGCAGTATGGCGAAAAGACGTACAA
>JBATHL010000261.1:0-11234 GCA_049666745.1 Gammaproteobacteria bacterium | reverse complement strand
AGGCTTAAGTCCAACGCTTCGGCGATGGGTTCGGCGATACCAAAAAGGCTGCCAAACACAAGCAATGCGGTTTGCTTCCCGGTGCGGACCTGCACGGCCTTGCCGACCTCAACGCAAGTGTCAATGTCTATCGCGGCCGGCTGGGTAACACTGTCTCTTGGATAACGAACCAGGGCGGGCCCGGGGTACTGGTAGGCTGTATTGAGTAACTCATGCATGTCCTGGCCATGCGCCGGGGCCATCATGATGATATCAGGTATGCAACGACAGTAAGCGATGTCAAAATTGCCGGTGTGCGTCGCGCCATCAGCGCCGACTATGCCGGCTCGGTCAACTGCAAAGGTTACATCGAGACCCTGGACGGCGACATCGTGGATAAATTGATCATAGGCACGCTGCAGAAAAGTTGAATAAATTGCGACCACTGGTTTGAGCCCGTCGCATGCCATTCCGGCCGCCAGGGTTACCGCATGTTGCTCGGCTATGCCGACATCGTGGTAACGTTCCGGCATTTCTTCTGAAAATTTGACCAGCCCCGAACCTTCACGCATTGCCGGAGTGATTGCATGCAGCTGCGAATCCTGCCGGCCCTTGGCGACCAGCCAGTCAGAAAATATATTGGTATAAGACTGCAGGCCCGGCTTGCTCGAGGATTTAACCACACCAGTCTCGGGATCAAATGGCCCAACCCCGTGAAACTTGCAGGCATCCTCCTCTGCGGGTGAATAACCCTTACCCTTGCGCGTGACTATATGCAACATCCGCGGACCGGATAACTGCTGTAAATTGCGTATCAAAGATAGTAAGTCGCTCAGGTTGTGACCGTCGATGGGTCCGAAGTACGAGAACCCGAGCTCCTCGAACAAGGTGCCCGGTGTTACCATTCCCTTGACGTGTTCCTCTGCGCGCTTGGCCAGTTCCCAGGCGCTGGGAATTCTTTTCAGTACTTTTTTACTTCCCGAACGCAGGCTGGTGTAAATTTTGCCCGACCAAATGCTGGATAAATATTTCGACATGGCACCGACATTGGGCGAAATCGACATTTCGTTGTCATTCAGGATAACCAGCAAATCGGTATCGATGGCACCGCCATGATTGAGTGCCTCGTAGGCCATTCCGGCAGTCATGCCACCGTCACCGATAATAGCCACGGCCTGGCGATCGATGCCTTGTGAGTTGGCGGCAATCGCCATACCCAAAGCGGCACTGATGGACGTACTCGAGTGGCCGGCACCAAAGTGGTCGTATTCCGATTCGGTGATTTTAGGGAACCCGGAAAGGCCGCCCTGTTGCCTCAGTCCAGCCATCTGATCGCGCCGGCCGGTCAAAATCTTGTGTGGGTAACATTGATGACCAACGTCCCAGATCAGGCGATCATGGGGAGTGTCGAACAGGTAATGCAGCGCAATCGTTATCTCCACCGATCCCAGGCCGGAAGCGAGATGACCTCCGGTTTGCGACAGGCTTTGCAACAGGAAGGCGCGTATTTCTTCTGCAAGTTCCGGCAACTGATTTTCGTCGAGCTCACGCAGATCTGCGGGGCTGTCGATCTGCGTCAGTATGGGGAAGGTTTCGTTTATGTTATTCAATGAGTTGCTATCCGGCACGACGCCTCGCTTAGTTTTTCCGCTCGACGAACCAGGCCGAAATATACCTTAAAATGTCGGCTTCCTCACCAAATATTGAAAGTGCCTGTAATGCATGTTCGTGCAGTTCCTGCGCTTTTTCATATGAAGCTTCGAGGCCAATAACGGATGGGAAAGTAGGTTTGTTAAGCGCACTGTCGGAACCTTGCTTTTTACCCAGGGTGGCGGTATCACCGGTAACATCGAGGATATCATCCTGTATCTGGAATGACAGGCCTATACATTTGGCATAGGAGTCAAGCGCCTTGAACTGAGTTTCATTGAGCCCGTCGGTACTAAGCGCGGCCAACTGCACGCAGGTTCTAATCAACGCGCCTGTTTTATGGATATGCATGGTTTCAAGCTCGGCGATATTCAGGGTTTTGCCAACCGCCGCAAGATCGATCGCCTGACCGCCTGCCATACCACGTGAACCGGAAAACAAAGATAGTTTTTCAATCATTTGCAGGCGTGCAGAGGCATTTTCGGTCATCTGTGGATCATGGCTCAGGATGTAAAACGCCAGCGCCTGCAACGCGTCACCTGCAAGAATAGCGGTGGCTTCATCGAACTCGCGATGACAGGTGGGTCGGCCGCGACGTAAATCGTCATCGTCCATAGCCGGCAGGTCGTCGTGAATTAGCGAATAGGCGTGAATTATTTCTACTGCTGTCGCTGCCCCATCGACTCTATCCAGCGCGATACCCAGCGCGGAAGCGGTAGCATAAACCAGGATCGGACGCACTCGTTTGCCAGGCGCAAGCGCCGCGTAACGCATCGCCTGGTGCAACTCCATCGGGTTGACATCCGCAGCAGGCAGCCATTGGTCGAGGGCCCGGTCTACCCTGTGCTGAAATTTTTCGACCAGAGACACGAAGTCCGGCGCATCAATCTTCATCAAGGTCTTCGAAGGCTGCGGTTTGCTGTAGCCCGTTTTTTTCGATTAATTGCTCGACCCGTAATTCGGCATTGGCCAGCGTATCCTGACAATTCTTTGCCAGCTTGATTCCTTTTTCAAATTGTTCAAGCGACTCTTCCAGTCCCAGTTCGCCGGCTTCCATATTGCTGACGATTTTTTCCAGGTGTTGCAGGGACTTTTCAAAATCCTTGAGGTTGTCTTTACTTTCGGCCATTTCGTTGCTCGCTTTCGGATTAACGCAATTATAATGCATCCAGGGTATCAGCTAAATGACTGACCGGGATTAACTTGAGGTCTTTGAAAGCACCCCGTTTGGGCATATTGGCCCGCGGAATTATCGCCGTTTCAAAGCCATGCTTACTGGCCTCGCGCAGGCGTTCTTCACCATTGGCTACCGGCCTGATTTCTCCGGACAAACCGACTTCACCAAAAACCAGTGAGCGCCGGTTTAAAGGCCGATCGCGGTAACTGGATAAGATGGCCAGGATAATGGCGAGGTCGGCACCTGTTTCGGTGATGCGTACGCCTCCCACCGCATTGATGAAAACATCCTGTTCATAAAGTGGAACACTGCCATGGCGTTGTAATATGGCGATTAACATGGCTAACCGGTTCGACTCGAGGCCGACGCTGAGCCGCCGCGGATGACCACTATGGCATTCGCTTACCAGCGCCTGGATTTCAACCAGGAAGGGACGCGTACCTTCTCGCGAAACCATGACTACGCTGCCTGGTACCGGTTGGTCGTGCTGTGCCAGGAATATCGCCGATGGATTGGACACCGGTTTCAGGCCCGCGTCGGTCATAGCGAAGATGCCAAGTTCGTTAACCGCGCCGAATCGATTCTTGACCGCGCGGATAACGCGATATCGCGTTGTCGCATCGCCCTCGAAATAAAGCACTGTGTCGACCATGTGTTCAAGTACCCGCGGCCCTGCCAGCTGCCCTTCCTTGGTGACATGACCGACAAGGAAAATGGTGATATTGAATTGTTTGGCCAGTCTGACCAGTATTGCGGTGCTCTCCCTGATCTGGCCTACCGAACCGGGCGCCGATTGCAGGCTGTTGCTAAATATGGTCTGGATCGAGTCGATCACCATTATCGCGGGCTTACAGGTAGCGGTCTGCGCGATAATATCCTCAACACAGGTCGAGCTCAGTAACTGCAAGTGGTCACCGGGAAGACCGAGGCGCCTGGCACGCATACTGATCTGTTGCGGGGATTCCTCTCCGGTCACGTACAGGGCGTTGCGCTGCTGGCTGATCAGCGTCATGCATTGTAGCAGGATGGTTGATTTGCCGATCCCGGGATCCCCACCGAGCAATACTACCGAGCCTTCTACCAGGCCACCCCCAAGCACACGATCGAGTTCATCGATCTGACTGCCGAAGCGAGGTGTCTCGCTGGTCGGTACCTGGTCGAGGGTAATGACACTGGATTGAGCGGCAGACCCATGCCAATTGGAGCCTCTTGCAGAACCGGCCTGCAGCGCCGGAATTTCTTCGATGCTGTTCCAGCTTTTGCAATCCTGGCACTGCCCCGACCATTTTGGCCACAGGGTTGCGCACTCGCGACATTGAAACTGAGCATGCTGTCTAGCCATTTAACGGCAGCTCTGACTGTGGGCCTGTGGGGTCCGTATCCCGTGGCAAAGAAATTCGTGCCGTTTTCACCATATTGTTTTTTACCTGCATGATTTCGATCGGATAGTCATTGATTTTTAAACTGGTGCCGGATTCGGGAATAAACTCCATATGTTCAAGAATCAGTCCGTTCAGTGTGCGGGGGCCTTCGCTGGGCAACTGGATATCAAGATTGCGATTGATGTCGCGAATATGAGTCGCCCCATCGACCAGAAAACTGCCATCGGCATCACGGAAAAAGTCCTGGTGCAGGGCAGTGGGATCGGTGGTAAATTCCCCGACTATTTCCTCCAGGATGTCCTCGATAGTAACCAGTCCCTGGATATCCCCGTACTCATCGACAACAAATCCAATGCGCCGCTTGTTCTTGCGAAAGTTAATCAGCTGGGTCGTGAGCGGGGTGCCTTCCGGGATAAAATATCCTTCGCGAGTCAGATTAACCAGACTTTCAGGGTTAAACTCATCGTTTAACAGCAGAGGCAGGATTTTGCGCAATTGTGCAATACCAATCAGGTTATCGATATTGTCCGCGTAAATAGGAATGCGCGTGTAAGATAAATTGGTTATTAGTTTTAATGTTTCATGCCAGTCGTCTTCGAGATCGATGCCGATTATTTCGCTACGCGGCACCATTATGTCGTCAACGGTCACCTTTTCCAGGTCGAGTATGCTGAGCAGCATGTCCCGGTGTGAGTCCGGGATCAAGCCACTGGTTTCATCGACCGCAACGCGCAGTTCCTCCGAGTTCAGTGCATCGTTATCCGAGTTTTTACCCGAAATCAGAAATAATTTTAGTACCAGTTTGGCCAGCCAGTCGATAATCCAGACTACGGGGAGCAATATCTTTGACAGTGGCTGGTAAACATAAGCTGCCGGGAGGGCAATTTTCTCCGGATAGGCTGCGGCCAGCGTCTTTGGCGTTACTTCGGCAAACAAAAGCAGTATCAGTGTCAACAGGCCTGCCGCAATTGCAATGCCGGCCTCGCCATACAACCGATAACCGATATAAGTCGCTAGCTGGGTAATCAGGATGTTAATGAAGTTATTGCCTAACAATATCAGGGTGATCAGCTTGTCAGGTCGGTTTAACAACGCCACGGCACGCACGGCGCCACCATGTTTTTTACCGGCAAGGTGTTTGAGCCGATAGCGATTCAGGCTCATCAACCCGGTTTCCGAGCTGGAAAAGAAGGCCGACATCAGGATCAGCGCAACGAAAGCGATGAACAGCCAGTATAAGGGGATTTCGTTCAAATGAGTTGGCGCACGATATTAGAGGATGAATTCAAGCACCAGCTTGCTACCAAAAAAAGCAAGCATCAGGAAGGCGAATGCCGACAGGGTCCAGTTGATCGCGATTTTACCGCGCCAGCCAAATTTGTAGCGACCAAAAAGCAGAATACCGAGGATGAGCCAGCCGATGATGGATAACACGGTTTTGTGGACCAGCTGCTGCGCAAATATATCTTCGAGATAGATGAAGCCACTCAACAGCGATACACTGAGACAGATGAAGCCGAAACTGAGAAATTGAAACAGCAAGGTCTCCATATCATGTAGTGGTGGCAGGAAGCGAATGAATCCACCCGGGTGATGTTGCCTGATCGAGCGATCCTGGTAGGCGAGCAAGCCGGCCTGGCATGCCCCCAACGTTATCAGGCTGTACGCGATTACCGATATCATGATATGCCCCTGTACGGCATTGTCAGTAATGCTGATCAAATGATCCGAGATATGCAGGCTGGCGACGACAGAGGCGATACCGCTAAGCGGGAAAACGACGATGCCGAGACTTTCGATACGGCGATAAATGCTGCTCAATAAAATCTGGATCGAGATGAGCCAGGCGATCAACGAGAAAGCAGTGAAGAAACCCAGGTTGAGACCCTGTGGCTGGATAATCAGGGCGTTGAGTACCGCCGCCTGCAGAAGCATTGCGACAAGCGCTGGCGCCATGGCAACCCAGCGTTGACTTTGTGCTGTACCGAGCTGTTTGAAAATCAAAAAAGCAGACAAGCAGTAGAGTAGGGCAGCGAGCGTGCTTGCGGTGGTGGGGAACATTATCTTCGATCAGTGGCTCAGGCGATAAAGTGTAACTGAAAATCCAGGCTATCGCACTACCGGTAGGCGCCGAAATTAAGCGCTTTGGCCAACATGGAAATTGTGAACCAGCACGAATTTATAGCAACCGTGCTGTACTATAGTTGCTTTGTACGCAATCCCATATATTCCCGGCTTCCTCGAGTCAGGATGTATAATTGCGCTAATCCAGTTCCTGTTTGCTATAAAATTGGCCTGGGACTGGATGTTTCCTTTTATCGTTACCCGGGAAATCGATTTTAAGAATATGCAAATACAAATACTGGGGTGGGCAGGCGGAATAGGTGCCAATCTGCGCACCACCTCTTTCCTCATTGATGAAGACCTGTTAATTGACGCCGGTACCGGGCTGGGCGATCTGCCACTCAACCATATGACCGGTATCCGGCATATATTTCTGACCCACTCGCATATGGACCATGTCGTAGGTTTGCCACTGCTTGCCGACAGTATGTTTGGTGTGCATGACGAACCCGTCAAAGTGTATGCGCAGGAAGAAACCATCGAGGCTCTCAAGGCACATATTTTCAACTGGGTCATCTGGCCCGATTTTTCGGAACTGCCGACCAGGGAAAATCCATCGATTCGTTTCGAAATCATGAATCCAGGCGATAAAGTGACTATCAGAGAGCGCGAAATCGAAATGATCCAGGTCAACCATACCGTGCCTGGAGTCGGCTATTGCCTGTCTACTCAACGCGCAAACGTGGCCTTTAGTGGGGATACCACCACCAACGACACGCTCTGGCAAGTGCTCGATAGTTATGAAAATATCGATTTGTTATTTGTCGAGGCCGCTTTCTCAAACAATGATCTCGAAATCAGCAAGATTTCCAAACACTATTGCCCACAGTTGCTGGGTGAAGATATCTTGAAAATGAAACACCGTCCTGATGTCTGGTTGACCCATTTTAAACCGGGAGACGAAGCATTGATTTATCAGGAATGTGTCGCTGCTATGCCCGATTTCAAAGTACACCAGCTGAAGGGCGGCGAAGTATTCCAATTCTGAGGTTCTTTCGACGGAACGCGCTGTTATAATGCTGCCTTTGTGCCGTAATGGGACCACTCGATGTTCGAAAACCTGACTGATCGCTTATCCAGAACACTGCAGAATCTGCGGGGTCAGGGACGTTTAAGCGAAAATAATATTCGCGAAAGCCTGCGCGAAGTGCGTATGGCCTTGCTCGAGGCTGACGTCGCGTTACCGGTAGTGAAGGATTTTATCGAGGCGGTGCGCGTAAAGGCCATGGGCCAGGAAGTTGTTTCCAGCCTTTCACCCGGCCAGGCATTGATCAAGGTCGTCAATGATGAGCTGGTCTCGATCATGGGCGAAGCGCACGACAGCCTCGATCTGCAACGTAAACCACCGGTGATCGTGTTGATGGCGGGATTGCAGGGTGCTGGTAAGACCACTACCGTGGCTAAACTCGCGCGCCGCCTGTTAGAGGTTGAGAAAAAGTCGGTTATGGTCGCGAGCGCCGACGTTTATCGTCCCGCCGCAATCGAACAGTTGAAAACCCTTGCGACGGAAGTAGGGGCTGATTTTCACCCCAGCGATAACCAGCAGAAACCGGTTGCTATCGCACGCGATGCCGTTGCGGCGGCCATCAGGGCAAGTGCCGATGTGCTCATTCTCGATACTGCCGGACGACTGGCTATCGATCAGCAGATGATGGATGAGATCCGCGCTATTCATGATGCGGTGAATCCAGCTGAAACCCTGTTTGTCGTCGATAGCATGACCGGTCAGGATGCCGCCACTACTGCAAAGGCCTTTAACGATGCATTGCCGTTGAGCGGGGTTGTACTCACCAAGACCGATGGCGACGCGCGTGGTGGTGCAGCTTTATCAGTCAGGCATGTCACCGGCAAGCCGATCAAGTTTATCGGTTCCGGAGAGAAAACTGATGCGCTGGAAGCTTTCCATCCCGACCGCATTGCGTCGCGCATTCTGGGCATGGGGGACATCCTGTCGCTGGTAGAGCAGGCACAGGAAAAGGTCGATCATGAAAAAGCAGAAAAACTCGCGCGCAAGGTTAAGCGGGGCAAGGGTTTCGATCTGGATGATCTGCGTGAGCAGTTTACCCAGATGGAGAATATGGGTGGACTGGGCAGCCTGATCGATAAATTACCGGGTATGGGTTCCGGGGTCGCGCAAGCGATGCAGAATCCGGCGCATACCCGACAAATGAAAAGCATGGTAGCGATCATCGATTCCATGACGCCACTGGAACGACGCAAGCCTGAAGTCATCAATGGTTCGCGTAAACGCCGGGTTGCACAGGGTTCGGGGACCCAGATCCAGGACGTTAATCGCCTGCTCAAACAGCATAAACAAATGCAACGCATGATGAAGAAAATGGGCAGCAAGGGCGGCATGGCTAACATGATGCGCGGCATGAAAGGCAAGCTTCCCCCCGGAATGTCCTTTTGAAGTCACTCTTTTTAATCATAGTCGGGCCAGCTTCGTGCCCGGACGATGGGGTATTATCTTTACGCTCACACCCGGCCCGGGCGCCTGCTTCGTCCTGACTTCGAAACGTCAGATCGCCGCGTCCCCCTGGTCCAGCGAGCGTCGCTTGCCTGCTGTTGTTATAAAAAACAGTTTTTGATGGACATTTCTCGAATTTTCAACGTAAAAACAGGGTTTACGGACTTCACAGACGGGTTTATTTAGGTACAATATGCGGCCTTCTGACCACCGGGTCAGCGGCATACTGTTGTCTGATGACAGATAATGGATGCCATGGTAGCTGTTTGGATCGATCAATTGGGTCGATTTATACTGGAGAATTATTTATGGTTTCAATTCGATTGGCACGCGGCGGCGCTAAAAAACGCCCGTTCTACCACGTCGTGGTAAGCGACAGCCGTAGCCCGAGAGATGGCCGCTACATCGAACGCGTCGGTTTCTTCAATCCCCAGGCTCGTGGCCAGGAAGAAGAACTGCGCCTCGATGATACACGTATCGATTACTGGATTTCCAAGGGAGCGAAGCCCAGTGAACGTGTTGCCAGCTTGATTAAGGGAGCGCGCAAAACTGCGGCTTAAGCACAGATGAGCCAACACGATGATGATCTGATCTGTGTTGGACATATTCTGGGTTCGCAGGGAGTTAAAGGATGGGTCAGGGTTTTTTCTAATACCAGCCCACGCGAGAATATAGTGAAATACAGTCCCTGGTTAATTGAACAGGGCGACGTTCTCAATGCAACCGCGGTGCAGGGACGTCTGCAGGGTAAGAACGTGGTGGCCAGGCTGGAAGGGGTCGTTGATCGTAACCAGGCCGATGAGCTGACAGGCTGCCAGATTTTTATAGATCCGCAGCAATTGCCCAGGCTGGAAGCGGGTGAGTATTACTGGTCTGACTTGATTGGACTGGCCGTCGAAACCCTGCAGGGTGAATCGCTCGGGGAAATTGCCTCGATGATGGAAACCGGGGCTGACGATGTGATGATATTAAAAGGCGAACGCGAGCGTTTGATACCATTTGTAATCGATCAGATCGTCAGGGAGGTGGACCTGGACAACAGGCGACTGGTGGTTGACTGGTCACCTGAGTACTGAGATGCGAATCGATGTAATCACGCTGTTTCCCGAACTGGTTGAACAGGTGACAGGTTGTGGGGTCGTGGGTCGCGCTGCGGAGCAAGGATTGCTTGAACTGCATTGCTGGAATCCACGCGACTATACCCGGGACAAACATCGTACGGTCGATGATCGTCCTTACGGTGGCGGACCTGGAATGCTAATGAAGGTGCAACCATTGCAGGATGCACTAGCTGCGGTAAGAGAACATAATGGCGCTGCGCGCCTGGTATATCTCAGTCCGCAGGGAAAACTGCTCACCCAGAAAAAACTGGCGCAGCAGGTTGAACAGGGATCGGTTATTTTTTTATGCGGTCGTTATGAAGGTATCGACGAACGCCTGATTCAGCGGGAAGTGGACGAAGAATGGTCCATTGGTGACTATGTCATTAGTGGCGGCGAGCTGGCAGCGATGGTTTGTATCGATGCGATGACCCGTCTGATTCCGGGAGCGCTTGGCCATGAAGATTCAGCGCAACAGGATTCATTTAGTGATGGCTTGCTGGACTGCCCTCACTACACGCGGCCCGAGGAGTATCTCGGTGATCGCGTACCGGAGGTGTTGATGAATGGTAACCACCGTGAAATCGATGCCTGGCGTCAGCAGCAGGCGCTGGGACGCACCTGGCAACGGCGACCGGATCTGCTCGAGAATATTGAGCTGACCACCGGACAGCAGGCGTTGCTGGATAAATTTATTGCCGAGTTAGAGCAAGCTCGGAAACGGTGACTAACACCGTGTTGAAAGCGATTTTTTGAGGAATTGACATGAGCAACATAATTGCACAACTTGAAGCGGAAGGAATGAAATCCGATATTCCTGCATTTTCTCCTGGAGACACCGTGGTAGTGCAGGTACGGGTTAAAGAAGGAACACGTGAACGTTTACAGGCATACGAAGGGGTGGTGATCGCCAAGCGTAACCGCGGTATTAATTCAGCCTTTACAGTGCGCAAGATCTCTCATGGCGAAGGTGTGGAGCGTGTGTTCCAGACGCATAGCCCGCTGATTGCCGAGATCAAGATCAAACGCCGTGGCAATGTACGCCGTGCCAAGTTGTATTACCTGCGTGGACGCACCGGAAAAGCGGCGCGTATCCGGGAAAAGCTATAAGCGATTGCCTGGCGGAAATGCTATATCGAAAAGCGTGTATGCTAAGGCTGCACGCTTTTTTTTTGAGGCAGGCTGGAAAGTGATAACAAGCATTAAGGTTTTACTAATAGTAGTGGCTGCCATAGGGATGGCATTTCCGGCAGTCGCTGACGAGCGGCTCGACCTGCTGAAGAATATTTCAGCTGCTGGAGCGCCAGAGCTGACTATGAAGATGCTCGATCAGGCGCAGCCAAAGGTTGATG
>JBATHL010000260.1:0-2236 GCA_049666745.1 Gammaproteobacteria bacterium | reverse complement strand
CCCATGTACCAGCCTTCGTCAAAGTGCTTGATGAGGATAGGCTGAACGCTGACATTGCTAACATGCTCACGACCGCTGCTATTATCGGCGAATGAAAAAGCCGAGTAACCTAGTAAGCCCCACTGCCATGTCGGCGTCTGGAGGTTGAAATAGGCGAAACTCGGACCCACCGACCACTTGCCACTACCGGTGAAATCGTTGTCCCCGGCGGTTGGAACTATCAGGTTGTAGCCCAGGCCCACCATCACGCCCTTGGTTTCGAGTTTCGGTATGAAAATGCCGAGCGTGGTAATATCGCCGAAGCCGTTTTTGCTGTTTATGCCGTCACCAAGGTCCGGGGTGCTGATATACGGCAAGGTCGTCCTGGTAACCATTAAAGGCACCGTCTCGGAAGGCAACGCAATGGGAATCACCGGCTGGAGGAGGAACTCGTTAGAGTCACCACCTGAATTATAGCTATTCGAGGTATATACATTCTGTATCTGAAACTGAACCAGGTTGGCAATCGGGTTGGTGGCCGCATTGGCGAGACTGCTATGACCGCCCTTTGGGGATTTTGCTTTGTGTGGCGCCTCGTGCGGCTCCTTGGTGTTGTCATATTGCTGCTCGTGTGCCAGAACCCCGCCACTCATCAATCCCAGTATGACTGTGGTAAACAGTAATTTACGCATTTCGTTTTTCATCGTATGCAAATGTACCTTCACTTGGCGTTCTTCCACTAATTCCCTTGCTAAGCTTTCAACAGTTACCTCTTCCCAGAAAGATTCCACTGCACTAGCTGTGTACTCGATTTCGCGCATATACCACCAAGCTTTATCATCATAATCAATCATTTCAAAATTTCTCTTTTGGGTTAATTAAACTTCTCTTCTTTAATCCAGACATTGGCCCGGTGGCGGTACTGGCAAGTTAACTCCTCCAGATCGGTGAAATCTGATCCCCAGCCTCAGGCAACTGCCCTACTCCACTCATCAAAGGCACTTACCCTCAGATTCCGATAGTGTTCAGCTCTGACCAGGTGCCGTCCCAGATTGAACAGATTGGATACTGCTGCATGAGCCGTCACGAATCTCTGAGCCTGCTTCACTGACTTGAACCGCCGCATCCCCCGCTCTCTCACCCTGGTCGCTTCGTGTGATTGCTCGGCCCGGTTATTGGCATAACGGTCAGTTACGTGGACCGCCTCAGGTGTCAGCGCTCGATGGGTCACCGGATAGCTACGTAGTTTATCGGTAACGATCTTCCTGGGTTCTCTGCCATTGGATCGAATCAGCCTCCGAAAGAAACGCTTGGCAGCAGACCCATCTCGCTTTGCGTGGAGATATACGTCAACCACCTCCCCATCCTGATCTACGGCCCGCCACAAGTAGCGCTGCTTGCCATTGATTCGGATAAAGACTTCATCGATGTAGAAAGTATCACCGTATCCTCGGTGCTTTCGCTTCAATCTTCGGGCATATAGGGCGCCGAATTTGATGCACCAGAGGCGAATTGATTCACGTGTGACGGTAATACCTCGCTCAGCCAGAAGGTCTTCGATATCTCGATGGCTCAGGTTGAAACGATAGTAGAGCCAGACGGTAAAGAAATGATATCGGGCGGGAATCTGTGGCGCTTATAAGTATTCATCCACTGATTCTAGCAATTTGGGCTGGTTAACTTGTCAGTACCTCAAAAGTTGAACTTCGATGACAGCAGCAGGCGGTCGCCATCACCGGAGTTACCGTCGATGTTTTCGCGGCGGCCGTAAAGATATTCGACGCCAAACTGCGAATTCGTAAAGGGCTCCCAGATCAGGTTACCGGCGACGTAAACATTGTTATCCATGTTGTCGTCCGCAAAAAAGCTCGGCGAATCCGCGTCGACATGGCCAAATGATAGGTTTGACCGCAGAATATCGCTCCAGAAATGCTGAACGCCGCCAAAAGCGCTGAACACACGCACTGTCTCAAGGTCGCCGGTTGCCGGATCTATGTCGCCATCGAAAGGCCCGGACTTGATCATCGCGCCATAGCCCTCACCATATTGAAGTGTAAGCTTAAAGTTGTCTTTGGGACCTAACAAAGGCAGTTTTATTTTTGTTGAGGCGCCGACCGCCCATCCCAAATCGTTGTCGTTATTGCCGAGATCGTCTTCAGCCTTCAAATCACGCAGAAGTCCCATGATACGAATGTGGTCGAGATATGGTTGCCGGGCGTCCCACTCGGCGGCCACATAGAGGTCCGGAGACCGTGTT
>JBATHL010000259.1:0-1883 GCA_049666745.1 Gammaproteobacteria bacterium | reverse complement strand
CAAGGCGACCGCGTGTCTTTGTCGGCCCTGGCACCTCCCGTCGACGCGTTCGTCGACGTAGGAGCAGGTCGTGCTAAACGCGTTTGTTTGGGGATTCATTGCCGCTTTCTCACTGGTCATCGGCGGTTTGATCGCTTCATGGATGACGATCAGTCAGCGTACCCTCGGTCTCATCATGGCCTTCGGCGCCGGCGTGCTTCTTTCCGCGGTTGCCTATGAACTCGTTTTCGAGGCAGTCAGCGCCGCCAGGACGACCGGCTTCCCCATCCTGGGTCTGTTCGCCGGTGCCGCCACATTCTTTTTCAGCGACCGCTTCGTTAGCGGCATGGTGGATAGCAAGGCTGATTCGGCAGGATCCGGTGATGCCTCGTCTCTGGTCGTGCCGATGGTGCTCGGCATCATTCTCGATGGTATTCCCGAGTCGGTCGCGCTCGGCCTGGGTCTGCTCAAAGGCGGCACGATCAGCATCGCCATGTTGGTTGCGGTGTTTATTTCGAACCTGCCCGAAGCCATTGCCGGCACGAGCGGTCTCAAGGCCAGCGGGTCCAGTACCGTGAAAACCCTGTCGTTGTGGTTGCTGATCGCGCTCGTCAGCGGCGGCGCATCGGCGGCGGGTTTCGCGCTACTTGCAGGCGTGCCGGAAACCTGGACGGCATTCGTGCAGACCTTCGCGGCCGGGGCCATTCTCGTAATGCTGGCGAACTCGATGATTCCCGAGGCCTACGAGTACAGCAGGAAATCGGCCGGTCTGTGGCTGGTGCTCGGCTTTGCGGTGGCGGTCTGCGTGGTGGTTCTAGAACGCAGTTCCGCGGGTTGACCAGGGTAGGCGAGAATCGGAGGCTGCTATTGCCAAAGTCCGCAATGAGGAGACCTTTGACGGCGCCGCCAGCTTCAGTCACTGGCAAGAGATAGGGGCACCCCCCGCAGTGACGATCCAAGGCTGTCTCTGGTGCAGCCTGGTGCTCTCTGGACTGCTCCTGGCTCCAGCTCCAGCACTGGCAGCTCAGACTTCAAACAATGCAGTCCCTGCCGAACCCGGTCTGGCCGAGCGATCGCGTCTCACCGGCGACTGGGGCGGGACACGGACCCGGTGGGAAGAGGCGGGCATCACCCTCGACCTGGAGTTCACCCAGTTTCTTCAGGGATTGGCCGCAGGCGGCACTGTAGAGATTCCCCCTGAGATTAGTCCCCCTGGACGTCCTTCAGGCACTGGGCCAGATACAGAGGGCTATGGCGGTCGGCTGGATGGCTTCATCAAACTGGACACCGAAAAACTGGGCTGGTGGGACGGCGGCAAACTGAATGTCCACTTGGAGTACAACTTTGGCTCTCTGCCCGATTCCCTGGGCTTCACCTTTTTCCCTACGAATACAGGCATGGCGTTACCCAGCGGTGGTCCGAATGTGCTAACGGCGACGTCCCTCTACCTATCGCAGCAGCTGGGCGCCCGAGGTTCGCTGCTGATCGGCAAGATCAATCTCCTGGATCTGCTGGCGAACGGCCCGTTCTTTGGGGGTTGGGGGATTCACCGCTTTCAAAATGTGGTGTTTGCGGCGCCCCCCAGTGGCCTGGTGCCAACCGTGATGTTTGGGGCGATCGGCAGCCTCCGCCTCGACCCGGTGACCCTTTCTCTCTGGATCTACGACCCCGAGAACCGCACCCAGGACTACTGGCCCAACGACCTCTTTTCCGAAGGTGTGACCTTCTACCCCAGCATTACCTACAACACACAAACTGCCGGCCGTCCCACCACCTTTTCCCTCAATGGTATCTACACCACCAAATCTGGAGTCAATTTCAGTTCCATCTCTGAGGCGTACCGAAAGGACATCGAACCCTCCACCAAACAGGGTTCCTACAGCATCGGCTTCCAGCTCTCTCAC
>JBATHL010000258.1:0-1561 GCA_049666745.1 Gammaproteobacteria bacterium | reverse complement strand
GGACAATATCTCGGCGGTACAGAATCAGTATTTGCACTGGGTAGCCGAGGAAGCGGATGCGAACGTGGTAATGCACGCCGAGCATGCCTACATGCCGATGCTGCTCACCGCCGAGCACGTGGTCAGGAAATTTGATATTACGCGTGAAGCCCAGGACGAGTATGCGCTGCAATCGCAGATGCGTACCGCCGCAGGCCAGCAGGCGGGCGCTTTCGATGACGAAATCGTTCCGCTTGCGACAACCCGTGCCATCAAGGACAAGGAAAGCGGTGAAATCAGTTATAGCGATACGACCTTGTCGAAGGACGAGGGTAATCGACCGCAAACCACTCTCGAAGGCCTTGCCGGGCTGAATCCTGTTATCGAAGGCGGATCGGTTACCGCGGGCAATGCGAGTCAGTTGTCCGATGGCGCGTCGGCCTGTGTGCTGATGGAATCTTCGCTTGCCGAAAAACGCGGTTTGCAACCGTTGGGAATTTACCGTGGCATGGCGGTGGCCGGTAACGCGCCCGAGGAAATGGGTATCGGTCCGATTTACGCCGTTCCAAAATTGCTGCAAAAGAATGGACTCACTATCGATGATATCGACCTGTGGGAAATCAATGAAGCATTCGCCTGTCAAACCATTTACTGCCGCGATTACCTGGGACTCGATAATGAAAAATTCAATGTCAACGGTGGATCGATATCGATCGGGCATCCCTATGGCATGACTGGCGCCCGACTCACCGGGCATATACTGCTCGAGGGCAAGCGTCGCGGCGCGAAATATGTCGTGGTTTCGATGTGCGTTGGTGGCGGGATGGGTGCAGCCGGATTATTTGAGATCGCGTAATGAATGGCAGGAAGCTGATTCTCTATCACGGCCTGCCGCTGTTTGTCATCCTCTTCCCGTTGGCCTGGTATGCAATCTTCGGCAGCGACTGGTTGCTCAAGGGTGAGGCCGGCATCATCGAGAATATGACCGTGTTGTTCCTGGTGGTCGCGATCGGGTTCAACGTTTCTTCGTTGTCGAGAGCTAACCGACTCGTATCATCCGGTTTCCTCAACGCCTGGTTGTTTATGCTGATTATGGGTGCCGCTTATTTTGCGTTGGAAGAAATCTCCTATGGCCAGCACATGTTCGGCTGGGGCACGGCAGAGACCTGGAAGGAATTAAACGATCAGGACGAAACCAATCTGCATAATGTGCATGCCCTGTTTGACCAGGTACCGCGAGCGTTGCTGACACTGGGCATACTAATCGGTGGCGTAATAATGCCGTTGTACCGTCATTTCCGCGATATCAAGCTGGACGAATCAAGTCGTTTCTACTGGCAGTGGCCGACCCTGGACTGCGTTACCATCGGGCTGTTGGTAATCCTGATCAGGCCGATATTATCAGTGTTCGAAACCGAAGCGATCAACACCGGTGAAATGAAGGAAAACCTGTTTGCGCTGTTCATCCTGTTGTACTGCGTATCGATTCATTCCCGTCTCAGGCAAAATAAACTGCCAGCCACCTGACCCCGACAACACCCACTTAACAAAATTTAAGTCATTCCCGCTCTACTACATAGTC
>JBATHL010000257.1:0-7191 GCA_049666745.1 Gammaproteobacteria bacterium | reverse complement strand
GTCCAGGCTCGTTATCCTGCAACCCTACATGAGAAATAATACCGCCGGACGCAACCAACTCGGAAGATGCGGCGCGGGTTCGACCACTACCCACCGCGTCGATAACCAGGTCGAAGCTCGCTGTTTCGGGCAGATCGGTACCGAGTGGATCGTAAATCGTCGCACAGCCCAACTTGACAGCCGTCTCCCTGCGCAGAGGGTTGGTATCACCCAGGTAGATTGTCGTGCAACCTTTGTGCGCTAACATCAAAGCGGCAAAGACACCGATTGAGCCGCCACCTAGTATCAGTGTGCGGCACTCGGAAAGGGGTCGATGTAATACTTTTTCCGCCAGGTAAATGGCATGTAGCGAGGTCGCGGCGGGCTCAGCGAGACTGGCTATAGTCGCATCCATATCCTGGGGAATATCAAGTAGATTACGTTCGGGTATGTTGATGTACTGGGCGAAAGCACCTGCGCGACGCATACCGATCAACTCTCTTTCAGCGCACAGGTTTGATCGACCACCCTGGCAATGATTGCAGTGACCGCAGGTAATGAGAGGATTGAGCACGACTCGCTTACCTTTTTGTCGACCGTTTTGTACGACACCAACCGCTTCATGTCCGAGGATCAGCGGGGGTACCCGGCGAGCATCATGGCCATGGTAGGCATGCATGTCGGAACCGCAAATACCAACGGCTTCGATTTCAATCAGGGCTTCATCGGTGTCGGCAACAGGTTTCGGTTCTTCTCGATACTGCAGTTCGAGCGTATCTGTATAAACTAGTGCTTTCATAATCCTGCTCTATTTGGCGGTAAAGCCGCCGTCAAGGTGAATGATCTGCCCGGTAATGTAATCTGAAGCAGCCGCGGCCAGAAAAATCGTGATGCCATCGAGGTCAGCGAGTTCACCATTTCGGCCTATGGCTGTCTGTACGGCCAATTTATCCAGCATATCGGGATTTTGATAAACCGGGGCGGTTAATCCGGTCGGGAAAAATCCCGGGGCAATGGCGTTGCAATTGATCCCTTTGGCTGACCAGGCCTCGGCCATGGCGCGTGTCAACTGGGCGATGCCGCCCTTGGATGCGCCATAAGCCAGGCCATTGGCAAAAGCGCGACTCGATTGCAACGAGGCGATGTTGATGATCCGACCCCAGGCTTTGGCTTGCATGCCTGGCACCAGTTCACGCGCGAGAAAAAAAGGTACCGCCAGGTTCAGGTTGAGCGTTTGATCCCAGCTTTCGAGGGTAATTTCATCGACCGGCTGGCGTAAGTTGACACCCGCGGCATTGATCAGGATGTCGATAGAACCAAATTGATCGGCTGCCTGTTTTGCGACCTCGGCCAGCTGTCCGCGGGCGTTCAGGTCAAGCGCTAGCGCAGCCGCTTTACCCCCCAGCGCCTCGATATCTGCCACGGTGGACAGGAGTGGCTCATGCCGACGACCGAGTAGCACGACGGAGGCACCTGCCCGCGCCAGTGTCTGTGACTGCTGTTGGCCGATACCTGAACTGGCGCCGGTGACCAGCGCTACTTTACCGCTTAAATCAAACAACGACTTCAATTTCTATCCTGAATGTTAAATTCAACGGCATCGGCTATCGCCTGCGCGAGTACTGGCGGTCGAGACCCGCGATGACGCCGGGGAGTCATTGGCAGGCCCGGTCGAACAACGACAGTTTTGGCTATGGCTGAAGTCTGAAAGCTTCATCTGGAAAATACTTGCCAAGGCGATCATCACCGGTCCGGGCATGTGCTTCCATGCCTTCCAGGCGCGATATCCTCGCAGCGGCAGCAGCTACTTCGCGGTTCGCTTCACGGCTCATACGCTGAGTGGTGACCGTTTTGATGAACTTGCCTGCATACAGGCCACCCGTATAACGTCCTGCGCCCTTGGTTGGCAGTATGTGGTTGGTGCCGGAACATTTGTCGCCGAAGGCAACGGTAGTCTCTTCACCGACAAACAATGAGCCATAATTGCGCAGGCGATTGACCCACCAGTCCAGATCTTCAGCCTGCACTTCAAGATGCTCGCCTGCATACTGATCACTGATTTGCGCCATTTCTTCACGATCTGAGCACAGAACTACCTCGCCGTAATCACGCCACGAACCTTCAGCCGCGGTGCGCGCGGTATCGGGCAGTTTCTCGATAAATCCGGGCATTAACTCGAGTACTTTTTCGCCGAGTTTACGGTCGGTGGTGAACAGCCAGCAGGGTGAATCGAGGCCATGTTCTGCCTGTCCCACCAGGTCGCTAGCAACGATCATCGGGTCCGCGGTTTTATCCGCGATAATGGCAATTTCGGTTGGTCCTGCAAACAAATCTATACCAACGCGTCCGAACAGCATGCGCTTCGCCTCGGCCACAAACCGATTGCCCGGTCCCACCAGGATATCCGCTGCATGTCCGGTAAACAGGCCAAACGCCATCGCGGCGATGCCCTGTACTCCGCCCATCGCCAGTATGGTATCCGCGCCACAGAGGTTGGCAGTATAAATAATCGCCGGGTTGACGCCTTCTCCCGGTTTTGGTGGCGAACAGGCAATGACATGATCGACACCCGCAGCCTTGGCGGTGGCAACCGACATTACGGCAGATGCCACGTGCGCGTAGCGCCCACCGGGTATGTAACAACCCGCGGTCTGCACCGGTATCTGCTTTTGACCTGCAAACAAACCCGGTGAGAGTTCTACTTCAAAATCAACCAGCGCTTCCCTTTGCTTCTCGGCAAAACCGCGTACCCGGTCATAGGAGAACTGAATATCATCTTTTACCTGCTGCGAGATTTTTGCCGATGCCGCTTCAATCTCTTCGTCGGTGACGACGATGTTGCCGCTATAGTTGTCGAGTTTAGCCGCGTATTCAATGGCCTTTTCCTCACCACCAGTTTCGATCTCCGCCAGCATTTGCGACACGATGTTGCGAGTGTCATCTTCTCCCGTAGTTGCCGATTTTTCGGCCTTTTTTAAGTACTCTATAGTCATTAGTCGTTGTTCCGGTCATTAGTCGTTATTGTGAGTTTACACTAGGCGCTTTCGTAAAGGCGTGTCAGCACGAACTCCCGATGTCCCAGTGCTTCGGCTGCAGTCAGGCGCCCGTTGGCGGTGCGAAACATGCACTCCAGCAGCTTGTCGCCGGCTTCACCCGGGCTCATTTCCTTGCGCAATAGCCCTGACACGTCGACGTCGACGTGCTCGCTCATGGTGCGCACGGTGCGCGGGTTGGCGCAGAGTTTGATGACTGGAAGGATCGGGTTACCGATAATGTTGCCCTGCCCGGTGGGGAAGAAATGGACGACGTAGCCGCCCGCCGCGGCCAGTGTAACCATTTCTGCCGCCGCCGACGATGAATCCATGAACCACAGGCCGGGACCGGTTGGTGTCTCGGCCTTGTCGAGAACGCCATCAACCAGGCACTCTTTGCCGATTTTCTGGATATTGCCAAGCGCTTTTTCTTCGATAGTGGTGAGTCCGCCCTCGATGTTGCCCTTGGTAGGCTGGGAGTCCGACAGGTCGGAAGTTTTAAAGCGTTCTATCAGGTCCTGGTAGCGATTGAACATGAACATAAAACGTTCGCGAACCTGATCGTTACGGCAGCGCTCGGCAACCAGGTGCTCGCCACCGGTTATTTCCGAAGTTTCACCGAATAACAGGGTTGCCCCATGCGGGTAGAGCTTGTCGAATGCGTTGCCAACGGTCGGGTTTGAACCACAACCGGATGTGGTATCGGATTCACCACATTTGGTCGAAACCCAGAGTTCGCCAATCGGTGCTTCTTCGCGCCGCAGCTCGGATGCCCATTGCGCGTATTCCTTGGCGACCTTGGATGCCTCCATGATGGTTTCATGGTCGCCGTGCTGTTCGATGCCAAAACCGGTCACCGGCTTGCCGGTAGCCGCGATGCCTTCGACAATCTTCTGCGTCCAGCCGTTTTCGATGCCAATGACAACGACGGCGGCTACGTTCGGGTTGGAACCGGTACCGATCAGGGTACGAAAATGCAGCTCGAGGTCTTCGCCGAACTGAAGCCTGCCGTAGGGGTGGGGCAGCGCCATGGTGCCGGAAATATTATTAGCGACTGCTTCGCAGGCCGCGTTCGACAAATCGTCGACCGGCAGGATAATAACGTGATTACGCACACCGACACGACCGTTTTCGCGCCGATAACCTGAAAATGTTGCTGTACTTAAATCTTGAGACATTTATTTATTCTCCAATAAGGGGATGCCGATTATGTATGTTGCCTGGCGATTACCAGCGCTTGGTCTTGATATTGTGAACATGGGCATGTTCACCGGTGCCGATATCCGCCACGACCTTGCCGATATCCGTGCCATACTTGATCACGGTATCGCCGACTGACATCGCCTTGATCGCAAGCTTGTGTCCGATCGGAATATCGCTGGCTGCCTTGAACTTGATATCTACGTCTTGATCCATTACCCAGCCGGTTAACTCTTCGCCGGCTTTCACGCCTTCGACGACGACAACACCGACACTATCCCCTTCGTCATGCACCACAAAATCAATCATTTCAGTCTCCAGGATGTTATAAATTTGCGCGAGAACCGCGTATTGCAAAAATCCTACACGGCGTTATACTTTTAGTCAAGTAGTCTTATATAAGACCTGGCAATGAATCAGACCCGCAGCTAACTGCCCGGCCCGGTCACCAATAGCCAGCCATCCCATAGTCGTCTGTTAATCGAGGTCAGTAGAACTTATGCTCATTACAGGAAAAGGCTCTATTTCGCTCTACATGCAAATCAGGGATCTGCTTGTTGCGAAGGTAGGAAAAGGTGAGTGGCTCCCCGGCAGTATCATTCCCAGCGAGATTAATCTCGCGCGGGAACTCGGCGTCAGCCAGGGTACCGTGCGTAAGGCGATCACCGAACTGGTGGAAAGCAACGTGTTAACACGCCGGCAGGGCCGTGGGACATTTGTTTCCACGCATGATACCCACCGGGCCCTGTTTCATTTCTTCCATATTACTGATAGCAAGGGCCATAAAGTACTGCCGGACAGTAATGTTTTAAACTGCCGCAGGAAACCGGCGTCACGAATCGAGTCTTCGAAACTCCGCTTAGACGCTGGAACCAGCATCATCAGAATCGAACGCATGCGTAGAATATCTGATATACCGACCATGCTTGAAACCATTACCTTGCCTGCTGACCTTTTCGGCGATCTGGTCGAGGGAGGTGGTTATGAACTACCCAATACGCTGTATGAACTCTATGAAAAACGGTATGGCATCACGATACACAGCGCCGATGAGCAACTGCGTGCGGTAGCCGCTTCAAGGCATGACGCGAAAATTTTGAACCTGGAAGTCGGTACCCCGCTGCTGGAAATTGAGCGAGTTGCACTGACCCTGGATAGAACCCCGGTTGAACTGAGAATCAGTCGTTGCAGCACCAGGAATCACCATTATCACAACACGATTTTCTGACTGCGAGTTGCTAGCGATGACCTGCTCAGGGAAGCGGGCAGAATCTCATCTGCGTTGAACCGATTTCTCGACACCGGGGATAAATGTATATGTTCAATACAGCCTCGACAGGCTAGACTTGCAGGTTGAATTTAACAGTCAACTCCTTTTTCGCAAGCGCCAGTATTTATGAGCAACAGGATATTCAGCGTGTCGGATGCGCGCAAATTCGCCAGACGCCGTTTGCCGCGGATGATTTTCGATTTCATCGACGGCAGCGCGGGTGAAGAAAGGGCCTGCGAGCTTAACGTGGAAATGATCGAGGCTCTGCGCATGTTGCCCCGGGTGCTGGTCAACGTTGAAGACCGTAATCACCGGAAAGCCCTGTTCGGCCAGATCTGGAACCTGCCGTTTGGCATCGCGCCAATGGGGATGTGCAACCTGACCTGGCCGGACGCCGACGCGATGCTGGCCCGGGCGGCCACGCAGTATGGTATTCCGCTGGTATTGTCGACCATGGCTTCGAGCAGCATCGAGGTGACTGCCGAGCGAGCTGGTGAACATGCCTGGTTCCAGCTCTATGTCGGTGACTCGGAAGAAGTCGCCTATCATCTGATCGAACGCGCCGAAACCGCTGGCTATACCAACCTGATATTAACTGTCGATGTGCCAACTATCGGCGCGCGGCCGCGTGAAGAGCGTAACGGCTTTCAGTCGCCGTTTCGAATTGGACCGCAACAGTTTTTCGATTTTGCAATGCATCCACAATGGTCGCTCACGACCCTGAAGACGGGGTTGCCGAAGCTTGCCAATGTCAACGTCGCCGGCGGCAAGCAATTCAAGCGAAACGAGGCGCGCGGCAAGCTCGACTGGGATTTTCTGGCACGCCTGCGTGAGCGCTGGCCGGGAAACCTGATCGTCAAGGGCGTGCTCGGCTGCGAAGATTCGGTACGTATCCGAGATGCCGGGGCCGACGCGGTCTGCGTGTCCAATCATGGTGGGCGCCAGTACGACAGTTCACCCGCGGCGATACAGATGCTGCCGCAAATCAGGGCCGCGGTCGGCCCCGATTTCCCGCTGCTTTTCGATAGCGGCGTGCGTAACGGGGAAGGCGTACTCAAGGCCCTCGCGCTGGGAGCCGATTTCGTGCTCATCGGGCGCCCCTTCCTGTTCGCGATGGCGGCCGACGGTTACCCCGGCTTACAACAGGTGATCGAGTTGATCCACAACCAGCTCGATATCAGCCTGGCACAGATCGGTTGCGCCGATGTTAACGATATCGATGCCAGTTACGTCCTGGATATGGAGGCCAGATGAAGATCCGTGGTGGCCAGCTGCTGGCAAGAGCCCTGCAGGAGAAGGGTGTAGATCGGGTGTTTACCCTCAGTGGCGGGTTTTGTAATCCGGCACTGGAAGGGTTCATGGAATGTGGTATTTCGGTGATCAATGCCCCACACGAGCAGGTCGCCGGCCATCTTGCGGATGGGCATACGCGGATCACCCGTAAACCGGCGGTGTGCCTGGTCGGCCCCGAAGGTTTTGCCACCGCGGTACCGGCGATGATGGAAGCCTGGGGTGAACGTTCGCCGGTTATTTTCGTGACCGGGTCGAGCACGCTGAAGCGCCAGGGTAGCGGTGGCTTCAAGGAGATTGACGATGTCGCGATTGCCGCACCGTTAACCAAGTACAGTATTTCGATCACCGACGGTGAGCGCATTTCCGAATTCGTTGACCGCGCGTGGAAGATAGCCTTGAGCGGTTACCCCGGGGCAG
>JBATHL010000256.1:0-3657 GCA_049666745.1 Gammaproteobacteria bacterium | reverse complement strand
ATCATTGTCTTCCCTTCGTATAATAATTTCGAGTCATCGCAACTGGCTGCTTATCGTGAACTCGCGCGCGTCGCCACGTCGGCGTCACTAACTCATCATGGTCACGAAAACTCGGCATTGGCGCGGGACCTGGAGAACCTGATCGCGGCAGACAATCGCCTGGTTGGTGCCAGTGCTTTCGATGCCATGGGTCAGATGATCGCCAGCGTCGGCGAACCCGTGAAACTGACCCCGGCAGCAGAACAACAGTCGTTTACCAGTTTATCCGGCAGCGTCCCAGGCTACGAAGTGTTGCTCCCTGCGCTTGAAACAGACGCTGGCAACGACGTAGTAGTCCGTATGGACGCGAGCCTTATCGTCAGCGAACTTGATGCTTTCCTGGCCCGAATTATGGGCTTGATCCTGATCATCTGTGCAGCCGCAGGATCGATCGTTTTTATTTACGTCGTATTCAACCTGATATACCCACTTGAAAAAATCCGCGAAAACCTGAAACAGGCAAAACTCGACCCGGGAAGGGCTGACGCAAACGAAATTCATCATTCACGCCAGGACGAGCTTGGTGAAACCATCGACCTGCTCAACGATGCATTGCACGAAATTGGAGAAGCCCACCGCAGCGATGTCGCGTTTCAGGAACGACGCCTGCATGACTTTGCCGCATCGGGTTCTGACTGGTTCTGGGAGATGGATGAAAACCTCCGCTTCAGCTACTTTTCCGATAGCTTTGAGGAAGTAACAGGGGTTCAACCGGAAGCCTTGCTCGGTAAAACACGTGCCGAAACCGGTATCCCGGAAGTAGAACCGGAGGCCTGGCAGGCACATCTCGAAACACTTGAAAATCACCAACCGTTTCGCGACTTCACGCATCCACGGGATAAATCCGACGGTAAACGAGTGTGGCTTTCAATCAGTGGCATGCCGGTTTTTCATACCGACGGGGTTATTAGAGGCTATCGCGGCACGGGTTCTGATATCACTGCACTGCATGAAACCCAACAGGATTTAATCGAAGCCAAGGAGGCAGCTGAACAGGCTAATCGCGCCAAATCCGAATTCCTGGCAATCATGAGCCACGAAATTCGCACCCCGATGAATGGGGTGATCGGTATGACCGACCTGCTGATGGAGAGCAAACTCGATGACAAACAAAAGCACTTTGCACAGATAATCCAGGATTCGGGTGCCGCGTTGATGCGGATCATCAATGATATTCTGGATCTGTCCAGACTCGAAGCGCAGCGTATTACCCTCGAACAGGCTGAATTCGAGTACTCGAGCGTGGTTTCAGGTGTAGTCGACATTCTGAGTCCCCAGGCCAGGGAAAAGGGCATTGAACTCAACTATGAAATTGATGAGCAGGTGCATGGAAGCTATCTCGGCGACTACGGCCGCCTGCGCCAGGTCATGGTTAATCTGGTCGGCAATGCGATCAAGTTCACCCGGCAGGGTTCTATTTCCATCAAAATTGACCGGGTCGGTGGCGACACCCAAAATCCCCGCCTGCGCACCGAAATCAATGATACCGGCATCGGTATTCCAGCCGATGCGATCGCAAAACTATTCAAGAGTTTTACCCAGGTTGATGCGTCAACGTCACGGCGCTATGGCGGCACCGGCTTAGGCCTCGCAATCTGCCGTAAAATAGTTGAAACCATGGGTGGTGAAATCGGAGTTTCCAGCAAGGAAGGCGAAGGCAGCCAGTTCTGGTTCGAAGTCTCGTTGCCGAGCTTCGATCCCGACGCTCACGACGAAGATCGTGAGGACACCCTGACGATCATACCTGGCCAGCAATTCAAGACCGATCAAACCGGAGCCCAGCTCAAGATTCTGGTTGCAGACGACGTTCCGGTAAACCAGGTCGTAGTCGAAAAAATGCTGGATAGCATAGGCTACCAGGTTGATACCGCAAGCGACGGTTGCGAAGCTGTCGAGGCGGTAAAATCGAAACACTATGACTTGATTTTTATGGACATACAAATGCCCGAAATGGACGGGCTTGAAGCCACCCGTCAAATTCGCAAGCTGGGTATGGAGAAACGCGGTATTCCGATTGTAGCAATAACCGCAAACACCCAGGACAGTGATCGTGACGCCTGCATTGAGGTCGGGATGAACGATTTCATTGCCAAGCCATTTGTCAAAAAACAGCTGGCCGCGTTGCTCGAGCGTTTTTTCCCGGCGGCCGAAATCGGCACCCGCAAGGCCAGCTAGATACTGCGCTCGCGAAAGTGCGTGTAAAGTGCGTCGCTGAAAACCCTGACCCGTTGCGATACCAACCGACCCGGCGGATAAACCGCGTACATACCGGTTACCTGCCTGGTGAAGCCGGTCAGGATCTGCACCAACTCGCCACGTTCGATCAAATCCTGCAGAAATGCCAGCGGACCACTAACAATACCCTGCCCGCGTTTGGCAACGGCCGCCAGAAATTCACCGTTATTGGCGCTCAAACGATATTTCATCCTCGGGCTGACGCGTTTGCCATCCTGCTGGTAAAACCATTGTCGCCCTACTGCGACATTGCTATACACCAGCACTTCATGCGCAGACAATTCGGCAGGGTGCTGTGGCTCCCCGAACCTGGCAAGATATGCAGGGCTCGCACAAATCGCAAAATGTACGCTGGCGAGCTTACGCGCGATTAAGCTCGAGTCCTCCAGGTCTCCAACCCGAATCGCGAGATCGATATTTTCCTCGATCAGATCGATCTGGCGGTCATTCAAATCGATTTCGATTTCGATTTCGGGGTTATCATTCATGAACTGACTAATCGGTTCAGCAAGCTGGCTCGTGCCCAGTCCCAGCGGCAGGGCAAGCCTGATTTTTCCCGATATCCTGCATTGCGAATCGGCGACGACCTGCTCGGCCTCGTTCAAATCAGCAAGGATTTGCAACGCACGTTGATAAAACTCGCGCCCGGCCTCGGTAAGCGATTGTCGCCTGGTGGTGCGCTGCAGTAATTGCACGCCAAGTCTTTTTTCGAGCTCGCTGATACGACGACTCACCATCGACTTCGCGATGCCGAGTTTTTCGCCCGCGTTACTAAACCCTCGAAAATCAACCACGGCAACAAATGCTTCAAGTTCTTCAAGGCGATTCATATTGTTCTCAATTTAGCAACTATATATTGATTATTCGGATATATATTTATTTTTAAGAACAATCATAATAACTGCATCACTAATCAAGAGGCAAATAAAATGAATTCGAAATCTTTAACCAATTTTTCCATGCTCGTCGGTCGAGCCATGCTGGCCGCAATTTTCCTCGTCGCCGGCTTCAGCAAGTTCGGTGACGCCTACGCAGGCACACAGGCTTACATGGATTCCGCCGGGGTGCCAGGTTTCTTGCTACCAGCGGTAATCGCTGTCGAGATACTGGGTGGGATGGCGATACTGATCGGTTTTCAGACGCGAATCGCCGCCGCCCTCCTGTTCGGATTCACGTTGTCAGCTGCATTACTGTTTCACAGCGATTTCAGCCAACAGATGCAATCGATCCTGTTTATGAAAAATATCGCGATTGCCGGAGCGTTCCTGGTGCTGTTTTCCCAGGGTCCGGGCCAATGGGCGTTCAACCCACCACTTAAGTCGCAGGAGGTTTGATCATGAACGACTCGAAACGAATTCTACGGCTCGATGCCAGCGCCAATCC
>JBATHL010000255.1:0-1977 GCA_049666745.1 Gammaproteobacteria bacterium | reverse complement strand
GGTCATAATCGTGCCGGGCCGCCTTCTGAATGGCTTCTTCGCCATTGCTCGCAAAACTGAGGTTGATCGGAAACTCGGCCAGTTCCCCCAGCTTGTGCTCCATGTACTTGCGCACCGGGAAACTGTCGTCAACGACGAGAATATCGAGCGCCGAGAGCTCGCTCTTGTCGTCATCGATATCCAGCATGGATTGATCGATGATGGCTTCAAGCGCCGCAATGAGCTTCTGCACCCGAATCGGACGCTGAATAGTGTTGGCGGAGCCCACCAGTTCGGCACTGTTGGTCAGCATCAGCGAAGACAGCAGTCGATTGTCCTGGCGCAGGTCATTCCAGATGCGGATCGCGACGGGATCGTCGCTGTTCACGAGGATCAGATCTGCGTGCTCGACCTGCTCCGGCGGAATCAGGGTGTAGTTTTCCTTAAGCTGAGGGGCCAGAGTGAAGATGCTTTTCAGCACCTTGGTTTCGAGTTCTGTCAGACCCAGATAACTAAGGTAAGTACCGTCGTGCATGATCTATACCTCGACCATGTACGCTAAATCTTGAATAATTCCGTGCTGGGGCTTACTGAACGCGGGTATCCCTGACCTCTTTGGTGCATTGAACGCGGGATACGCGCCGTGATCCTTTATGCTCGTCCATTGGCCTGCGCCGGTAACCAGTGATGCAGGTTTGACCAATTTTCGACTCCACTCGTTATCATGATGGGACTAATATGTATAGCCCAGGAATTCACCATCTACAGGTAAATAATACCTTGCAAAGCCTTATCAGAGCTTGATTTGCGCGCGTTTGACCTTGCCGATTTCCCGAATTGCCGACAGGCGGGGCAAAACGGGCTACAAACGGTCGATTTACGCCGATGAGACCGTTTATCGGATATCAGAAACCGTTCAGGTCGGAATTGAACGCGATTATTCCGATTTTTGTTCGGAGGCAGAAATTTTCGAATCTTGTGGGAAAAAATAGGGGTCAGATCTAATTGCACAATTCTGGGGACACAATACTTATTTTAAGTAAGGCAGAATATTTGGACTATTTCGACATAAGTATTGTGTCCCCGGAATTACTGTAATGTTCATGCTAATCTGTAAAACCGTTTGTTACCGGATTTGGTTAACCACATGAGCAGCGAAGACCTTCAGTATCCTGATGAATTTACCCGACGACTGGAAATCCTGTGGGGCGAGGGATTCCTGTCTCCCGGCGGCGCCGAGGAAGTCAGGAAAATATTGCAAAGCATCGATTTGGAAGGCAAATCGATTTTGGATATTGGTTGCGGTACCGGTGAAACACAGTAAAGGGGTCAGGCCTTACATTTCACAATTGTCAGCGCAACAGCTGAACCGTTGAGAACCTCCGCGGATGCCGGGCTCAAAGAATCTCAAAATGCGCATTACGCGGTTTGTTGCCGCAAATCGAGGTGATGCCCTGTGGGCAGGCAGAAAAACAGATCACCAGGTCCATTTCGGCACGCATGATGATGTAATCGCCCTTCTTACTGACTGGCGGATTGGGTTTGATTGCGCCATCGGCTTCGACCGGCGTGTTTTGCCAGAGATTGAACGGCGACGGCAGTTCGACGGGTTTCAGGCTTAGTAGCCTGTCGGCCTTAGGGATAATCTACTGCGGCGGCGGGAAATCGGCCCATCTTTCTACCTTGAAGTAAATCACAAACGGAAACGCCAAACACTTGCCGGTGTGCGTATACTGCTACGAATATGGCATTACCGTGTTCAACCCCGCGCTTGCAACCAGGCGCCACTGCAGCTGCGTGAAACAATATGACTAACCCTCCGCCCGCTTCAACACCAGACTGGTCGCTGCAACCAACCATGGACTGGTTGTTCACCAAGGGTCGTATGATCAGCAATAACAATCGCTTTACGCATGAGCTGGCGACCCGGCTGGTCGAGTCCGGGGCACCGATCGACGGCCTGCGGATCATGGTGCGCACGCTCAATCCGCAGGTGCT
>JBATHL010000254.1:0-1565 GCA_049666745.1 Gammaproteobacteria bacterium | reverse complement strand
CCGACTGGCTCGTGGCTGTTTCCTGAGCCATCACTGGCGACAGGCCGAAGACAAGCACTGCGGTAGCGATTGCCAGGACGTGAAATAGTGATCTGGTAGGTTGCAAGGATTTATCCTCCAAAATACTACGGCATAGTATGGCACGGCGCGGTGAAGGGAGTTGATTCAAAATTGTTTTCTTCAACGTCCGGCAGGCAATGTCAGTACTGGAGCCACTCCTCTACCGGTTGGCGCCGCTAGCTGAAACAGTACCTGTATGGCTGCAAAAGTACGTTTACTCTTGATATCCGAATGATCGATATAGAACCAGTCGTTTCGATAACGCACGGCAACATAGGGGTCTTGAGGTCGTTGCTTTTGCGTGTGGACATGCAGGGGGAGCAGCGCCAGGATTTCCTCACGTACCATTGGAGGAAGTGCCACAACCCGACCGTCATCCCGGTCCTGCTTGGGGACATCGATGCCGCGGGAAAGAAAAGACATGACCGACATCAGCGATCGTGACTTAATCGTTATCTCATCCGCTTCTCTTCGCATCAACCGTTCGGTTATAACAAAGTCATCAATGTCTGAGTCAAGGTTCAGTTCATGTCTTAACTCGTCGGAGAGCGCCTGGATATTTGCCGGGAGGTCCCGCTTGAAACGTACTGTTAGAGATGGCTGTCGTTCATCTTCCATCTGCCGCGCCTGATACACCTCCAGCGCCTGGTTATCCAGCAATAAGATAAGTCGTTTAAGCACTCGTTGAAAACGTTTCAGCTTCTCCATTTCCCGCTGGAATCGTTGCACTTTATCCATTTGGCCCGGTGATGGCAACTGAGCAAAACTCATATTCTCTACGTCATTAATTCGTTGCAACATAATCTGTAACAGGATGTCCACCTGCCAGTCGGCATCTCCCAGAGTAAAGAGAGCATTGACGGGAATCGGCCTGAACATACGCAGGGCGAACTCCTGCCCGGCCAGCGGTATGTAGGTTATGGTTGGTTGCTGGGAATAAGACAGGTTGGCATCTCCCCTGAAGAGATCTGGCACCGAATCACCCTCTGCCTGGGTAGTCCCTACTCCAATATTGCCCTGGTATGAATAAGAGGTGATTACGGAACTGACCCTGAGAAAATCTGGGATTTCAACGTAACGTAAGCGCACCAAATTGAGCAACATCTGTTCATTGCGCGACTGAACAATGGCTGCATTGTAGTTGAATCGATCCTCCGGCAGTTTTTTAGCCCCTATGGATGTGCAGCCTGAAAGCACCAGTAAACCAAGTAACACTATGTTGATATGACGATATTTTGAAATTAACTGCGTAATTGTCATGCCGATACCTATTTTGGTGAGGTGTTTGCCGTCCTTTTAGCTCAATAAATCAACGGCGGTCGATCGGCCGTCGGAAGCCCCTCGCGAATTCGTTGCGAGAAGTCGGGGGATGCCCCCGCGGCCTTGCCCCTCTCCGTGATATTGCTTTTACGTCGGAGTTCGTCGAAGGGCAGGCTTGTATCGATCGTGCCGCGTTCATAGCCGAGCTCGTCGATGTATCCATTCACGATGATGCGCCAGTCGAA
>JBATHL010000253.1:0-9388 GCA_049666745.1 Gammaproteobacteria bacterium | reverse complement strand
ATACACGGTGGGGCGCACCGACATCCTGCGTATTATTTACGATCGCAAAAAAGGCTCGCTGCTGCCGGTTAGCCGGCGCTACAAGTTCGCACAGATAAAGAAATCGGTACTGGTCGATAGCGGTACCCGGCAAACCGAAACAATGTACGAGAGCGCGCCGGCATTCAGGGAAGCCCTGCACGAACTCGAACAACTCAAAGCTGCCCGTGACAAGGGTCAGGACCTGGCCGCGATGATCAAGGAGGAAATCAGGCACCTGGAAGAAGATATCGCGCTGCGGTCACAGTACATACAAACGCTGCTCGACAAGCTCTAGTACAGATACCTCGGATTCCCGGCGTCTCTGCATGAGGCGCTGGTATTTTTTATCGATCATCCTCTAAATCGAACTCTGTTTCTTCGCGCGTATACTGCTGAATCGAATCGATCGCCGAACCCGATGGATGCACCGCTGTCGCGGTACTCGGTCCCTGTTTGTCAAGCGGTATCGGGGCACTCCTGATCATCCGGTACATCGCGAACAGGCCCATTAATCCATGTACCACGGCGATCGACCAGAATAGTGCCTGATCACCGAAACGGTCCATTATCATCGCAAACAGGACCGGGCCGGTAATTGCGCCCAGGCCGCCAACCAGGACCAGTGCCCCACTCGCCGCTATCATTTGATTCGGATTGAGATGGTCATTGGTATAGGCAATGCAGACTGAATAGAGCGGAAATGCGAGTCCACCAAATAAAGCGATCGCAAAAAATAACGCACTGGTCGACTGTCGCGCCGCCGGGATGCAGAGCAAGGCCGCGATCGCCGTTAGTATGGTGACCGCGGTCAGAATCTTGCGTCGATCAAAACGGTCCGACAATACCCCGATAGGACCTTGCAATAATACTGTGCCCAATACGGCCGCCGCCATAAAATAAGATATATCCTTGATATCGAGACCCAGACGTTGTGCATAGACCGGCCCCAGGGCAAAAAAGGTCGCCGTTACCAAACCGACCGCAAACATGCTGACGATGCCCAGTGGCGTTAACCGGTACAATTGTAAAAGACTGATGCGCACCGAATCCTGAAACGTGGGTGGAGATCCGGCGGACAGCAGTAGGGGCACCACGGCGATAGATATCAATACCGAGGTCAGGATGAACAAGGGATACCCGACCGGATCGGCAAGGTTAAGCAAAAGCTGGCCGCTGCCAACACCGACGTAGGTAACAACCATGTAAAGCGAGAGCAGTTTGCCGCGGGTCTCATTACTCGCGCGATCATTGAGCCAGCTTTCCGCAACTATATACAGACCGGCGAAACAAAACCCGCTGAGCAGACGCATCGCGATCCACACCGGCACCGTGACGAATATCGCGTGTAGCAGAATCGCTGCCGAAGAAAGTGCGGCGAAGGCAGCAAACACCCTGATATGCCCTACTTTGATGGTCAATCGTGGCGTCAGGATCGAACCGAGCAGAAAACCCAGGTAGAAAGTTGACATGATCAAACCGGTCAGGGTTGTCGAGAAACCTTCGAGATCGGCGCGCACCGCAAGTAGCGTTCCCTGCAACCCGTCACCCAGCATGAGAATGCCAAATCCCAGTAGTAAGGCCCAGGAAGATACCAGTGCAGCGCGAAATGTAGCGGGTCGACGAACCAAGTGAAGGCTCCAGTAAAGGTTATTGCCTGGTGAACGATATTCCATGGCTTTGCAGGAACCGGTAACAGTCGGTTTTCGCCGCGGCCAGCGAGAATCCTGCAGAGTGTAAACAGTACTCGAGCCATAGACCATCGATTAACGCGATCAATTGGCGCGCGACACTGTCGGCCTCAAGATTCACCCCTTGCAAGCGGGCGATACTGACCAGGGCGTTTTCAATTCTCGCTTTGTACTTGTTATAGCGACTTTGATGCAGAGAATTCAGTGCCTGGTTGGTGGCAACCTCACCCCAGATGGAAAGCCACGCACGCAAGCCGGAACGGTCAAAAGCAAGTTCATCAAAACTGGTGTCGATAATCCAGGCCAACATTTGTCCGGGATCAGTAGCTGGAAATTCTGCCACCAGGTGATTTGTCATATCGGCGTAAATACAGACCAACAGTTCTTCCTTGGATTTGAAATGATGATTTATCAGTCCGCGTGATACGCCCGCCTGTTTGCAAATCTGGTCAATGGTAAATGCGGACATACCGCCCTTACCCAGGCAGACAATCCCTGCCTGGATCAGTTCCTGCCTGCGTTGTTGCGCTGATTTTCGTTGATAGGCGATTGGTTTTACTGATTTTTTTATCATTCTCAACCTGGTGAAAATAGATTTTGATTGCAGCAGAATAACTCTTGTTGTACGATCGTTCAACTAAATCAAACGTAGCGCGGGAAATAAAAATGCCTAGAAATCCTCGATACGACATCTTGTTCGAACCGGTCCAGATCGGACCCGTCACCGCAGCTAACCGGTTTTATCAAACCCCGCATGCCACCGGCATGGGGAACATGAGACCTAACAGTTCCGCGGCGCTGCGCGCGACCAAAGCTGAAGGTGGCTGGGGCGTGGTCTGTACCGAGTACTGTTCGATTCACCCCAGTTCGGATGAAACGCCTTTCGCCTATCTCAGCATCTGGGATGACGCCGACACCGAGCAACTCGCGGTTACCAGCGCTGCAATTCACAGTCATGGTTCACTGGCCGGGATCGAACTCTGGCATGGCGGTTATCACTCGAACAACCGCGGCACCCGAGAAACCGCGCTCGCACCCACGGCCGGGTCGGCCATCCACATCGGCCCGGCGCAGGTCAGGGGCATGGATCTCAAGGATATCAGCATGTTTCGCAGCTGGCATCGCGCTGCCGCAGTTCGTGCCCAGCAGGCTGGCTTCGATATTATCTATGTATATGCCGGACATGATTACCTGCCCTTCCAGTTCCTGTCACCGTTATCCAATCAGCGTCAGGATCAGTACGGAGGCAGCCTCGAGAACAGGGCAAGACTTTTGCGTGAACTGATCGAAGACACACGCGAGGCAGTGGGTGACCGCTGCGCGGTGGCGGTACGTCTGGCGATTGACGAATTGCATGGCGAGGATGGGATTAGCAGTTGCGGGGACGGCCGCCGGATAATCGAATACCTCGGAGAATTACCCGACCTGTGGGATATAGCGCTCGGCGGCAGCCTTGGTAACGATTCCTGTAGTTCGCGTTTTTCGGCGGAAGGCTACCAGGAGCAGTATGCCGGCATCGTAAAAACTTTAACTTCGAAACCGGTGGTCAACGTAGGTCGTTTTACGTCACCGGATACCATGGTCGGACAGATAAAACGTGGCGTACAGGATTTTATCGGCGCCGCGCGACCGTCGATAGCCGATCCATTTCTGCCGCATAAAATCGATCAGGGCCGCGAAGATCAGATCCGTGAATGCATTGGCTGCAATATATGCCGTTCGGCGAACAATGAAGCAGCGCCGCTACGCTGCACTCAGAATCCGACCATGGGTGAAGAATGGCGCCGTGGCTGGCACCCGGAGTTCATTCCCCCGGCAAAAGCGGCCGCCTCGATGCTGGTGATTGGCGGTGGTCCGGCCGGCCTGGAAGCTGCGCTGACCCTGGGTCGACGAGGGCATCGGGTAGTACTCGCAGAGGCCACTGCGGAACTCGGTGGGCGGGTTATCAATGAAGCAAGCCTGCCCGGTCTGCAGAACTGGATACGGGTGCGCGACCATCGCAGCTACATGCTTGGGCAGATGGAAAATGTAGATGTTTACCTCGAAAGCAGATTAACAGCGCCGGATGTCAGCGAATTTGAAGCTGACGCGATCGTGGTAGCTACCGGTAGTCAATGGCGACGGGACGGTCTCGGCGCCACCGTGCGCGCTCCTGTATCGATTGAAGATCACAGCGGAATCTTTACCCCGGATGACATTTTTGCCGGCGCTGAAATCGAAGGTGAAATTCTGCTTTACGACGACGAACACTACATGATGGCGGGTGCGCTGGCAGAGAAATTCTTACTCGCCGGCCACCGTGTAAAATATCTGACACCGGCTGCCACAATTTCCAGCTGGACCGCGATGACCGATGAACAGGAATTTATCCAGGCCAGGTTAATATCGATGGGGATCGAAGTCGGCTTTACGCAAAAAATAGAGCGTATTGCCGATGGCATTTTGAACACCAGCTGTATCTATAGCGGCAAATCGTTCACGCATGAGTTTAGCAATCTGATTCTGGTCACCGGGCGCAAACCTGATGCCGAATTGTTTAACGAGTTGGCGATAAGCGCAGTTAGAGTCGGTGATTGTCTGGTTCCCTCGAGCATTGCCGACGCGGTTTATGCAGGACATAAGTTTGCGCGCGAGTATGGTGAAGATCCGGCGCAACTGGTAGTGAAACGTGAACGCGCAATGATGCAAGCCACCATGACCCAAAGCACTTAAAGGATAATGCCATGACCACAAGAAGCCGCCGGCGCAGTACACGTACTCCTCGCGTTTCGGGTTTGATTCCGCAACTGCCGTGGAAAACCTTGCAGTATCAACACGCCCCTCACGAACTGTTAAGCGCCGATGCGATCGAGACGATTCACCAGGCTGGTTTATCCATACTGCAGGAATCCGGTATGGCGATTCTTTCTGAAAACGCACGCCAGCGTTTCAGTGCGGCAGGTTTTGCAGTTAATCACGAATCAAACCTGGTCCGCTTCGATTCCGAGTTGGTCGAGGCCCTGGTCGCGAAAGCACCTGCGTCTTTCACTCTGCGCGCGCGCAATCCCGAGAAAAATGTAAAGCTCGGCGCTGGTCATGCCGTATTCGCCTCGGTAGGTGGGCCAGCCTATGTCATGGATAACGATCGGGGACGACGCAATGGCAGCTATGCGGAGATGTGCGATTTCCTGCGCCTGGTGCAAAGCCTCGACATCCTGCATCAGGAAGGTGGTGGCGGCTTCGAAGCCATGGATCTGCCGGCCGCCAGCCGACACCTGGACCTGTTTTACGCGCAATGTACCCTGCTCGATAAAAACTGGCTGCCCTGGACCATGGGGCGCACGCAAACCCTCGACGCGATCGAAATGGTTGCCATCAGCCTCGGTCTTGAGCCTGCCGATTTAGTCGACTCACCGGCTTTATGTGGCATCATCAATACCAATACGCCACTACAGCTCGATATTCCGATGGCCGAGGGCTTGATCACCATGGCCGAATTCGGGCAGGCCGTTGCGATTACACCCTTTACCCTGGCCGGCGCGATGGCGCCGGTAAGCCTGGCCGGAGCCCTGGCCCTGCAGCATGCAGAAGCCATGGCCGGCATCGCCCTCACGCAGATCGTTCGACCCGGCAGCCCGGTTCTATATGGCGGATTCACATCAAACGTCGATATGAAAACCGGATCACCGGCTTTCGGTACGCCCGAATACCTGCAAGCCGCCCAGGCTTCCGGTCAACTGGCGCGACGCCTCGGGGTGCCCTTTCGCTCAAGTAATGTCAACGCCGCCAACAGCCCGGATGCGCAATCCGCCTATGAAAGTTGCTTGTCCTTATGGGGCGCGATTAGCGGCCAGGCCAATTTGATCAAGCATGCCGCCGGCTGGTTGCACGGCGGTTTGACCGCATCACTGGAGAAATTGATTATCGATGCTGAAATCTTGCAGATGGTGGCTGCCAGTCTCGAACCATTCGAAGTCAGCAAGGAAACCATCGCCCTGGAAGCGATCGCTGAAGTCGGTCCCGGTGGACACTTCTTCGGCAGCCCACATACGATGGAAAGATACGAAAACGCTTTCTACACGCCAATACTTTCCAACTGGGACAACCACGAGACCTGGCTGGAAGCGGGTTCGATCGATGCCGGGCAACGCGCCAACCAGATCTGGAAGCAGTTGCTGCAAGAGTACCAGAAGCCGGCTATCGATCCTGCCATAGACGAAGCCCTGAGAGATTATATGGAGCGGCGTAAACGTGAAATCAGCTGATGTTTAGCGGCTCCCAATCGGGGCGATACTCGGCCATTTCGTTGATATTGTCGGTCGATTCGTGTTACAACAGCCGCACGATGAGGTTACATAACAAGCTTGATTAAAAAGCACGTAACAGAAATCATCCCGACAATAAATAACATATATCGATAAGCACAACCAAACCTGAGGTATTAAGACAAATGGTGGACATCAAAGATCTCGAAAAAGCGGCGAAAGAAGGCAAACTCGATCGACGTGAATTTATCAAGCGCGCCGGCGCGCTCGGCCTGGCTGCTCCGTTTGCAGCCAGCCTGTTGACACAATCCGTGCACGCCGCCATGCCCAAGCGCGGCGGTAGTTTCGTGATGGGTAGCGCACATGGCTCGACGACCGATTCACTCGACCCCGGTAGCCATGAAAACGGATTTATGACGAATACCGTATTCGCATACGCCAACCACCTGTTCGAAACCGACAACACCGGGAAACTGGTGCCCGAGCTGGCAGAAACCTTTGAAGCCAACAAAGATGCCACCAAATGGGTCATCAAGCTGCGCAAGGGCGTCGAATTCCATAACGGTAAATCGATGACTGCCGACGACGTTATTTCGTCGCTCAATCACCACCGTGGCGAAGATTCGAAGTCGGCGGGCAAGTCACTACTCGACCCGATAACCGATATGAAGAAGACCGGTACCCACGAAGTAACCTTCACGCTTAGTGCCGGTAACGCTGACTTCCCGGTCATCCTGAGCGACTACCACTTTGCGATCTTGCCCGATTTCGAAGGCAAGGCGGACTGGCAGGCCGGCTTCGGTACCGGTGGCTATATCATCGATCGTTTCGAGCCGGGTGTGCGCGCCACTTTCAAGCACAACCCGAATTACTTCAAGTCGGGCCGGGCGCATTTTGACGAAGTCGAAATCATTGCGCTGGTCGACACTACCGCACGCCAGAACGCGGTCATGAACCAGGAAGTGCATGCAATCAACCGCGTCGACCCGAAAACGGTCCACCTGCTCGGCCGCAACCCGAGCCTCAGTATTCTCGAGGTCACCGGCACCTTGCATTACACCTTCCCGATGCGAGTCACCATGGCGCCGTTCGACAACTATGACCTGCGCATGGCGGTTAAGCTGTCGGTGGATCGCGAAGCACTATTGAACAAGATTCTGCTGGGTCATGGCGCGATCGGCAACGATCATCCGATATCGCTTTCAAACCCCTATCACAACGATGTCATGCCACAGCGCACATACGATCCCGACAAGGCGAAGCATCACCTCAAGAAGGCCGGTATGGAAGGCGTTACGCTCGATCTCGGTACTTCCGAAGCCGCCTTCTCGGGCGCCGTCGATGCCGCGCTGCTGATCAAGGATTCAGCCAGCAAGGCGGGCCTCAACATCAACGTCGTGCGCGAGCCCAAGGACGGTTACTGGTCGAACGTGTGGAACAAGAAAGCCTGGTGTGCCTGCTACTGGGGTGGCCGTCCGACCGAGGACTGGATGTTTACTGCGGCTTACGTGGCCGACGGTAACTGGAACGACACCGACTGGAGAACCGGGCCGGCCGCGGATAAATTCAACAAGCTGGTGGTTGCGGCCCGCTCTGAACTGGATACCAATAAGCGTCGCGAAATGTACTATGAGTGCCAGAGCCTGGTCAACGATGACGGTGGCGCCCTGATCCCGATGTTCGCCAACCATATTCACGCGGTCAGCAAGAAAATAGCCCACGATGAACAGGTCGCCGGCAACTGGGAATACGACGGTTCCAAGGCTATCGAACGCTGGTGGTTCGCATAAAGCAATAAGAAAGGGGTAATGGGCCACCAGGCCCATTACCCTTCATAACTCGCTTACAGGCTGCTCGTTAATCGATACGGCAACCTGATAAACGTTAACTCGGGGGAGGCACTGTGCATCCAGTAATACGCACAATACTGCAACGGCTCGGTCTGGGTCTGATCACGCTGTTCGTGGTTTCGTTAATCTTGTTCAGCTCGATCGAATTCCTGCCGGGTGACTTTGGCGAAGCGGTGCTCGGACAGGCAGCCCTGCCGGAAACCGTCGCTGCATTTCGCAAGGAACTCGGTCTCGATCTGCCGATCCACGAACGTTATTTCGACTGGCTGGGCGGCATCCTGACCGGCGATATGGGCAACTCCTTCTCGGGTCGCGGTTCGTCGGGAGGTTCTGACCGCTCGCGACCGGTGATCGAATTACTGGCACCAAGGCTCGCCAACACGCTGTTCCTGGCATCGATGGCGGCTATCATCTCGGTACCTCTGGCGCTATTTCTCGGCATTACCGCGGCGCTTTACCGAAATTCCTTTTATGACCGCGCTGTTAATGCACTGACCTTGACCACGATTTCGTTTCCCGAATTTTTCGTTGCCTATCTGTTGATTCTGGGTCTGTCTTCGTTTACCAAGATATTCCCGTCGCTCGCCAATATCAGTCCGGATGCGGACTTTTGGGAGCGGGTCTATTTGACCGCCCTGCCCGCGTTGACGCTGACACTGGTTATCGTCGCGCACATGATGCGCATGACGCGAGCGGCGATCATTAACCTGATGGCGAGCCCCTATATCGAAATGGCCGAGCTCAAAGGCGCCTCCAAATCCGAAATCATTCTGCGTCATGCCTTACCCAACGCCTGGGCGCCGATTGTCACGGTAATCGCCTTCAACCTGGCATACCTGGTGGTCGGCGTGGTCGTCGTCGAGGTGGTATTTGTATACCCCGGAGTTGGCCAGCTCATGGTCGACGCGGTTACTACCCGGGACGTACCTGTGGTACAGGGCTGCGCGATGATCTTTGCAGCAACCTATATACTGCTCAACCTGTTCGCCGACATAATCTCGATAATCACTAATCCACGGCTGTTGCATCCACGATGAATAAAGACGACGACATCACTCCCAGCAACTCCGCCGAGCTTGCGGACCAGGGCTTCTCTGAAGCGGATCTGGCTGATCAGGGGTATTCCGCTGCCGGTGAAGTCGGCCTGATCAAGGCCCGACGCTCGACACTGGAAAACGTCTGGCGGGGTTTAAAAACCGCGCCCCCTACGGCCATATTCGGCCTCACAGTCATCACGGCTTACATATTTTTTGCACTATTCGCGCCGCTGCTGGCACCATTTGGCGAGGCGGAGATTTTCCCGATGTCTTATGCCCCCTGGAGCGATGAATTCATGTTCGGCACCGATCAACTGGGGCGCGACGTACTATCGCGGCTTATATACGGGGCGCGCAATACGGTCGGAATCGCATTCGTGACGACACTGTTCGCCTTCGTCATTGGTGGCGGCCTCGGGATTACCGCGGCGATCAATAACAACAGCTGGCTAGACAACCTGCTGAGTCGTTCGGTTGATGTCCTGATGGCCATTCCCAGCCTGATCTTCGCGTTGATTCTACTGTCGATGTTCGGTGCGAACACCCTC
>JBATHL010000252.1:0-2223 GCA_049666745.1 Gammaproteobacteria bacterium | reverse complement strand
GGCGAGTACAAGTCCAGGTACGGTCAGACAGCCATCGGCGTGCTGATCATGCAGGACATCTTCGCGGTTGTTTTCCTGGCTGCGTCCACCGGCAAGCTGCCATCGGTCTGGGCACTGGGCCTGCTGCTGCTGATCCCGATGCGTTATGTGCTCATGCACCTGTTGCATCGCGCCGGGCATAGCGGCGAGCTGCAGATTCTCTACGGCCTCGCGCTGGCTCTCGGTGGCTATGCCCTGTTCGAGGCCGTCGACGTGAAGGGCGATCTCGGCGCATTAATCATCGGTGCCATGTTGGCATCGCACCCACTGGCGAGCCATGTTTCGAAGCGCCTGCTGGGTTTCAAGGATCTGTTGCTGGTCGGTTTTTTCCTGAGCATCGGCATGTCGGGCAACCTGACTGTCTCGGCCATACTGATCGCTTTGCTACTGGCGGTGCTGGTCATTTTCAAGGTTGTCCTGTTCTTTGTTTTGTTCACCCGCTTCAAGATGCGCGCGCGAACTGCGACGCTGTCAACGCTGACGCTGGCCAACTACAGCGAGTTCGGGCTGATTGTCGGTGCGATCGCGGTGTCCAACGCCTGGCTGACCGAGGACTGGCTGGTAACGATCGCGCTTGCACTGACCATGACCATCATCATTGCCGCGCCAATCAATATGCAGGCAAGTCGCCTGTATGATCGCTTGCGACCAACCGTCAGCAAGTTCGAAACGAAATCGCTGTTGCCCGAAGACGAACCCGTCGATTTAGGCGCTGCAAAGATTGCGGTGATCGGCATGGGGCGCCTCGGCACTGGTGTATATGACCACCTGGCGACGGACTACGGCGACCTCCTGATCGGTATCGATGTCGATCCCGACCTTATTGATAAGCACAGGGCCGCGGGCCGCAATGTCGTTCTCGCCGACGTAACCGATGACGAAGTCTGGGATAAAACGCACACAGATAACGTAGAGGTCGGTATGCTGGCATTGCAGGATCACCAGAAAAACCTGGGGTTTTTCAAACGCGTCCGTGAACGAAATCGAGGGACAAAGGTGTTCGCCGTTGCCAGACACCAGGACGAAGTCGCGGAACTCGTCGAAGCCGGTGCGGAAGCCGCGTGGAATATGTACTCGGAAGCCGGTGTTGGCCTGGCCTCTGAAGTAATCGCCTATTACAAAAACAGGGACACAGACAATAACCTGTAATCGTTGTGCCGGCATACCCGGGCATCGGGAACTCCAGCCGGGCTCGCTCGCGAGCGCAGCAGCCCAAAAATGGTGCCGGCACGAGATAAATTGGCAGGACTGCCGATTTGGACGCACGAAGCGCGGCCGAAGGCCGCTCTCCGGTGCGCCGGACCGGCACATCCAAGTGCTTCGCGGCACCTGTGCATCCTGCACATTGGGTGAGCGCCAGCGATGCCCAAAGCATTCGCGATGCTCACGGGGCAGGCTCTGGCGCGAGTCCACTCGAACCTACTGATTACAAGTCAGTTCGTAATTTCTGAATAAACAACAGCTTATAATTTTGTTTGTGCCTTAAAGTCGGAATAAGCTCGTTTTAATATCAATTACATAGTAGTTGTTGTGCCTAACTACCTCTAGACTGCAGGCGGGTTGATTCTGATCAAGACCAGACTTTGAGTGAAGATACATTAGCGATTTGGGAAAAGTCTTTGTCGGTCGTCAATATCTGGATATCGCGCTCAATACACAAGGAAGCTAGCAGAGCATCGATCGTTCCCGCCTGAATGCCTTTTTTCCTGCACAGGTTTCGAAGATCAGCAGCCTTTATATAATCTTCCCTCTCCGGCACGATGAAGGGTAACACTGAAAAATATTCAATGATCTGATTGTAGGCCTTTGGCCTATTGAAACCTTGCAACAGTTCCTGCAAAACAAGACCCGTCACAAGAATATCGTCCCCTGCTTCGAGTGCTCGTTTTAGTTCGGCGACTTCGCGAGTCGCATCAGACACATCACGCCTGAGCGCCAATGACCAGACACTGGTATCAACCAGGCAACTCATCTCGAGATCTTTCCTTTTTGTAATCGTACTTTTTATCCCAATCTAACTTGCCGAAAAGCTGCAATATATCTTTTTGCTCCCTCCGGGCTATAAACTCTCGAAGCGCCTTGTTAACAGTCGCCTTCTTTGTACGCTCGCCACTTAGCTCGAGAGCTCGCTCTAGTAAATCGGGATCGATAGATAGATTTGTTGCCTTTTGTGTAATTCCCCAC
>JBATHL010000251.1:0-14690 GCA_049666745.1 Gammaproteobacteria bacterium | reverse complement strand
GTGCATCGCCGTTGGCGACAACACAAACGGGTTGGCAGATTGAGTGCAATAGATCGCTGCAAATGCCGGAAACTCATCCCGCTCCGTCAGTTCAGCAAGATCGATGACTTTAGTTGTAATGTCCATATTCTTCCGCAACGGCGCTATAGGGTAAGGATATCCTGCCGCTACCAGGTCCCTTGATCAGCTGAAGTGAAAACGAGCGTTTACCACTTTGCCAGGTATTGATACGCAGGCTGGCGTGCGGGTTGCCACGTTTTTCGCTTAGAAAATAGTGCCTGATCAAAAATATGATCTGCCCCTGTTTACGCGCCTGCTGGCTGACGAAAGCCATATCACCCGTGCTGAACTTGCGCGGCGCGTCAATGATAATCCGCTTGAAGGTATCTTCGAGAAATATTGGGCGTAACTCCCTGACCGGATGCGCGGAGCAAATGAAAAACAGGCGCTGCAAGTCGACGCCATGACTGATCCAGCTGGAAGCAAAAACGCCGAGCCCATGGTGGTGATAGATCCAGACACTCGGGGGAATATCCTGTTTGAGTAGCTGCAACGGAATCAAACGTCCATTTAACCCTGGTGGAATGCCCCATTCGATCAGGTCACCGGGCTTGATCTGCGCAAAACACGCATCCAGGGCGTCAATGCCCGAGCGTAATTCCTGCGTTTGTTGTGACCGCTTATTTTCAAGCGAGCGTGCAGATTGCAGTTGTTGCTGTAATGAAGTATCGGTAAATTGTACGGGGAGTGAGGCCATGGCGTTATCGTCTGGTTTAAACCTTGCGAATGATGCCAACCAGCTTGCCCAGAATTTCCAGCTGCCGGGCGGGTACCACGCGTATCGAATGCTCGGGATTAGACGGCAGCAAGTGGATCTTGTCAGCCTCCTGTTTGATCCGCTTCAGGGTGATTTCACCTTCAATCCGAAGCGCCAGAATATCGCCCTTGTTGGCCTCCTGCTGGCGTTTTATCATTGCGATGTCACCTTCCGCGATCGAGTCACCCGACATGCTGTCGCCTGTCACCCGAATGCCGAGGATATCGCCGCCACCAAAAAAATCACCGGTAACCTGAAACGATTCACGCGTTTCATCGAACACAGGCAAAGGGGCGCCGGCCGGAATCCTGGCAATCAAATCGAAACTCTGGGAGTTCGTATCACTGTCATCCGCCAGCATGTAATCCGCCAGCATATAGGCCGATACACGTTGCGAACGCTGTTTGATAAACCCCTTTTTCTCCAGTGCCTTGAGATGAAAACGTGCGGTGGTGTGCTGAAAACCGAAATGACTGGCAATGTCACGTAATGATGGAAACGGTTGACCCCGTTTCAGTACCTGTCGGGTATAGTCATACACGGCCCTTTGAATGTCGGTAAGCGATTCCATCGGGCAAATATAATATATAACACTGTTGTATGCAACAGTGTTATATTATCCTGTAGAATACAATACTCAAATGCAGCCGGATTTACCTGAAACCTATTACCTCGACAACGTGCTCACCCTGTTCGAGCATGTCACCGGGGTCTATGCTGACCTGCTCGAAACGCGACAACTCGATTTTCTCGACGGCTTCGCAGCGCTAAGCCCTGATGCCAGAAAACTCTGCATACGCCTGCTCAACCGCAGTCACGACCGGTATCGCGGCAGTAAACTGAAATACCCCGAGATCGAATCACTCGAGGCTGCAATCGAAGAACTGGCACGACAGGGCTTTGTCGAAGTGAATGCCGAAATCGACAAGCCGACCCTGCTGTCACTTTTCACCATGCCGGAATTACGTTCGCTCATGCCGCAGCAGTCAGGCCGGGAAAAGCTCAGGCGGGGAGAACTCGAGGCAGCATTACTCGAGCAGGACGACGCGGCATTCTTTAACGCGTTAAAAGACAGCGATAATCTGCTGCTAGTGCTGCATCGTGATGAATACCAGATTTGCCAGATGCTGTTTTTCGGCAACTTGAACCAGTCGATGACCGATTTCGTCTTGCGCGACTTGGGCCTGTATCAATACGAAACCTATACCATCGATCCCGGGCACCGACCTTACCGCAGCTCTCTCGAAATCCAGCAACACTGGCTGCTTTACCAGCTGCAAATTCTGTTTGAGCAAAGCGACATGTCAGACCCGGCTGCACTCACTGCACTTAACAGCATGATCCCGGACGATATCGAACCCTTTGCACCAGCCTGGCGTAAAAGCGAACAGCTACGCTACGAAGTCGCTCGTCAGCTGGAGCGCATTGGTGAACTGGCCACTGCCACCGAGCTTTACCAGCAATGCCTGCTGCCGCCGAGCAGGGAACGCATTGTGCGCATCCACGACCAGCAGGGACAGCATCATGAAGCGCTCAAAAATTGCATTCAGATCATCGATCAGCCGGTTGATGAAAGTGAAATCCAGTTTGCCTGCATGTTTGCGTCCCGCCTGATAAAGCGCCACCGCTTCGCTGCGGCGGAGTCGGTAGAGCAGTATCGCATTACGCATCAGCCCGAGATTATCGACCTCGAACTCGGCGCGCAGGACTCGGTCGAAATCGCGGTGGCCGAGTACCATGCCGCCCTCGATGGCAGCGCCAGCTGCTACTACGTCGAGAACAGCCTGTTCAACGCCGTGCTGGGCCTGCTGTTATGGGAAGTTGTATTCGCGCCGCTACCCGGCGCTTTTTACAATTCGTTTCAATATCGCCCCAGCGACTTTTACGCGCATGATTTCTGCACCAGGCGCGCTTACCTGCTGACGCAAGTCTGGGCATCGATCGACAACAATGAGGACATCTGGCGCATCGTGTCAGCTCGCTGGCAGCAAAAACAGGGCTTGATGAATCCGCTGGTCAACTGGCAGGTTATCGATCTGCAAATGATCAGGCTCGCGCTCGAGCGCATCGACTATCTTCACTGGCGCGCCGTGTTCGATCGAATCCTGCGCGACCTGCGCAATAATCGCAGCGGCTTTCCCGACCTGGTGCACTTTCCGCCAGCCGGTGGCTATCGCCTGATCGAAGTCAAAGGGCCCGGCGACAGCCTGCAAAAGAACCAGCAGCGCTGGATGCAATACTTTCAACAGCATGGAATTCCCCATCAGTTAGCCAGGGTGACATGGCAGACAAGCTGAAACTCGGGATCCGCGAACTGGTTGAGTTCTGCTGCCGTAACGGTGACCTCGGCTATGACAATGGCCCCGGAGTCAAGGCGCTGGATGGCCTGCAAACTCACCAGAAAATTCAACAGCGTTACCGTGCCGAAGCCGATGCCGAGGTAGCGGTGAAGCTGCTGACCCGGATCGATGATCTCGACATCGAACTCGGCGGGCGTATCGATCTGGTGTTTAGCAGTGAAACTCCGCTACGCATCGAAGAGATCAAAACCGTGTATGCGCAGGTTGCCGGCAATGCGGACGACGCGGTGCACTGGGCGCAGCTCAAGTGTTACGGTGCCTGCTATGCCGCTGAACACCAGCTCGACGAAGTCAAGCTCAGCCTCAACCTGGTCACGTTGTTTTCACAGCACGAACAACGTCACAGCAAGCTATTCACCCGCACTGAACTCGAAGCCTTTGTCGCCCAGACACTACAGCATTATCTGCACTGGTATCGCCTGGTTGATCAGCAACGCAGCATCACCCGTGAACAGACCCAGGCGCTCGAGTTTCCGTTTGCCAGTTTTCGTCACCAGCAGCGCGGCTTTGCCGCTGAAGTCTATCGCGCGATTCTGCATCGACAACGCCTGATCGTGGAGGCGCCAACCGGCTCGGGCAAAACCATCAGCACCCTGTTTCCGGCGCTAAAGGCGATCGGCGAAGATCAATGCGACCAGGTTATTTACCTGTCAGCCAAAGTTTCAGGGCAGCAGCAGGCGGTGAAAGCAGTCGAGTTGATGCAGGCCGATGTCAGTTACCTGGTGATCCAGGCCAAGGCGCGCAGCTGTCCGTGTAATTTCGACGCCGACGAAATCGATGACGAAGGACGCTGCCGGCGATGTCTCGGCTTTTTCGAGCGCCTGCCGGCAGCCCGGGAAAAGCTGTTACGCGAACGTAAGCTCGATGTCGGTCGCATGCAGGCCGGCGCGGCAGAATTTAACCTGTGCCCGTTCGAGCTTGGCTTACAAATGCTGCCCTGGGTCGATATCGTGATCTGTGACTTTAACTACGTGTTCGACCCGTTGGTGCAACTCAGCTACTTCAGGAACGACCAGAGTCGCAAGTTGCTGTTAATCGACGAGCTGCACAACCTGATCGATCGCGCGCGCGGCATGTACTCGGCAAGCCTCACCCGTGCGCAGATCAAAAAGGCACTCGCGGCCGACAATAGCCGTCCAATTTCAGCTGCACTGAAGTCAATGCAGCAAGCACTTGATCGAGAGCTACGCGCGCAGAATGAAGACGAGTCGATTGCCGAGCAGATGCCGCAGGACCTGCTTCGCGCCAGTCAGCGTTTCAGCGAAAAGCTCGGCTACGATATTTTATCCAACAAACACATCGCCAGTGAAACCCTCGAATTCTCCAAAGCCATATTCCGTTTTCGCAACATCAGTCAATTGTATGCCCACCACCACCGCACACTCGGCTACAAACCACTGAAAACACGCGAAATGAAGTTGTTGTGCCTCAATGCATTCGAATATCTGCAACAGTGTTACCCGCTGTTCCACGCGGTGTGCGGCTTTTCTGCGACACTAACCCCGACTGCCTATTTCCAGCAGGCGCTCGGGCTCGATCAGGACTGCAACAGCCGCGTCCTCGCAGCGGTGTTTCCGGAGCGTCATCTCGCGGTCCGTATCGGTACCTACGTGGACACGCGTTACCACCAGCGCGAACAGCATATCGACAACATTTGCGAGGCGATCGCGCGCTGTTACCACGCACGCCCGGGTAATTACATGGTCTTCTTTTCAGCCTACTATTTCATGCAACAGGTACACGCTCGATTTAGTACGCTCTATCCTGAAATCAACAGCCTGATGCAACAACGCGAATTCGATGAATCGGCACAGCAGCAGTTTCTGTCGCGCTTTTTCGACACCGAGCGGCAACTCGGCTTCGCCATCATGGGCGGGCGTTTCGCGGAAGGTATCGACTATCAGGGCGATGCGCTCATCGGCGCCATAATTGTCGGGGTCGGGCTACCCCAGGCCAATACCGAGCAAAAATTGATCCAGCAGGATTTTGCTTCGCTGGGACTCGATGGCTTCGACTATGCGTTTCGCTTCCCCGGCCTGATTCGCGTCAAGCAAAGCGCCGGACGGGTCATTCGCGGCGAGCAGGATCGTGGCGTGGTGATATTACTCGATCGCCGCTTTCAGCAATCCGGTTATGCGCGACATTTACCGGCCCACTGGAGTCCTGTACATTGCAAAGATGCGGATTCGCTAGAACAATCTCTAACCGGGTTCTGGAAAGAAATGGAGAAAACCGATGCCCCAGATTGATATTCAGCAAGTCGACATCACCCGGCTCGATGTCGATGCGATCGTCAACGCGGCCAATACGAGCCTCGCCGACGGCGCCGGGGTCTGCGGTGCGATCCACAGCGCGGCAGGACCTGAGTTACTCGCCGAGTGCCGGACTCTGGGAGGTTGTGAAACCGGTCAAGCCAAAATGACCGCGGGATACCAGCTGACGGCCCGACATGTCATTCATGCGGTCGGGCCAGTCTGGCAGGGCGGCACCGCCAATGAAGCCGAGTTACTCGCCAGCTGTTACCGTAATAGCATTCTGCTGGCTGAACAACACGGCCTCAAGAGCATCGCCTTCCCGGCGATCTCATGTGGCATTTATGGTTACCCGATAGCCCAGGCGGCAGTAATCGCGATCGAGTCCTCGTTGCAAACACTGCACCAGTGCGAAAGTGTTGAACTGGTAATCTTCGCCTGTTTTTCCGCCGAAATCGAAGCCGAGCTAATACATGTCGCTTCGCATCACGCCCTGTAAAAAGAGTTTCGGCTCAGGCAATACTTCTTAAAGTTTATCCCCAACCCGAAACCACCAACTACCGCGTGCGGTTAAATTTCCATTTTCTGGTAGACGCTATCGATCTTATCGCGCATCGTTTGTTCACGATCGTTACGCGTGCCGACACGCAGGGTACTGCCACAGCGTGGCGCGCCCATTTCATGCATTTTTTCATGGCATTGCTTGACTGCGGCCATGACCTTGTCCCACTCGCCCTCGACATTGGTGCCATAGGAATGCATTTCATGGTTCAGGCCGGCGGCTTCAAAAATGCGCTGGCATTCGACCACGTATTTCGAAACCGAAACGCCGATACCCATCGGTACGACGCAAATATCAATTAATACATTCATCGGATTGTCTCCCCGCAAAAGCCGGTGATAATACAACAAACATGCAACCAGTGCCGCGAAAAAGAGAATGCCGGAAACACCGGGTCCGCATCGGTTCAGTACCCTGCTCCGGCTGTGTGATCGTGCTTGTTGTTATTGCTTCTGGCGGGCGCGTTTCGGTTTACCCTTGTTCTTTTGATCCCTGTGCCTGAGCTTGGGTTTGTCCCGACGAGGTTTTGCTGCGCCTGGCCTGTTTTTGTCCTGCTTCTTTTTGCCACTCAACTGCGATATGTTCAGGCGCTGACCCACGACACGAACATTCTTCAGTTCAGTCAGTAATTCTTTCGGCATGCCCTCAGGTAAATCCACCAGGCTATAGTCGTCGAATATGCTGATACGACCGATGTATTTACTGTCGATATCAGCTTCGTTAGCGATCGCGCCAACGATGTTCGCCGGCTTTACCTTGTGCAGGTGACCAACTTCGACGCGAAACCGATCCATACCCGCTTCCATTTCCCGACTCTCCCGCTCAGCCTGTGGCCCGGGTGATTTTCTCTCGCCATCCGCGGCGTGTCGCGGTTTGTCTCGACGCTGGTTCCTGGTGCTGGTCGCATCATCGCGATCCGTCGCGAACGCCGCTTTGGCAACTGCTTTACTCGATAACAGAAATGGCGCGCTACCCTGCACCTGTTTTGCCAGTGCCGCGGCAATATCAAGCGTATCGACCTGGTTTTCCTGCTGGTATTGCTCGATGAGGCCTTTGAACAGGCCCAGGTCTTCCTCGGCCAGCGTATCGCTGATGCGTTGCTTGAACTTCTCGATACGTCGATTGTTGACCATGTCCGTCGAGGGCAGCTCCATGAGCTCGATTTCCTTGCGGGTCGCCTTTTCGATCGCCTGCAGCATGCGTCTTTCACGCGGCGCCACGAACAGGATCGCGTCACCCTGGCGGCCAGCCCGACCGGTACGACCGATGCGATGTACATAGGCTTCGGTATCGTGCGGAATATCATAGTTGATCACATGACTGATGCGGTCAACGTCGAGACCGCGTGCCGCCACGTCGGTGGCAACCAGGATATCGAGCTTGCCCGCTTTCAACTGGGTGATGATGCGTTCACGGTTTTTCTGCGCGATGTCGCCGTTGAGCGCTACGGCGCGATAGCCCCGCGCCTCGAGCTTATCCGCGACCTCGAGCGTCGAAGTTTTAGTACGCACAAACACCAGCATCGCATCAAAAGTTTCGGCTTCGAGTATACGTGTCAGCGCGTCCAGCTTATGCGTGCCGGTTACCGGCCAGTAACGTTGCCGAATGGTTTCCGCGGTGGTGGTCTTCAGCTTGATCGTAATTTCCGCAGGATTGCGCAAATAACGTTGGGTTATCTTGCGAATTTGCGCCGGCATGGTCGCAGAAAACAGCGCTATCTGGCGCTGTTTAGGGATTTGTTCCAGGACCCACTCGACATCATCGATGAAACCCATACGCAGCATTTCATCGGCTTCGTCGAGCACCAGTGTGGTTAATTTATTTAGCTTTAAATTACCGCGACGCATGTGATCCATCACCCTTCCCGGGGTACCGACGACGACATGCACGCCGCGTTGCAGCGCACGTAGCTGGGTGCCGTATTCCTGGCCGCCGTAGACCGGCAGGACATGAAAACTTTTTATTTGCGAAGCATAGGATTTAAATGCTTCGGCAACCTGTAGCGCCAGTTCGCGGGTCGGCGCGAGCACCAACACCTGCGGGTCCTTTTGTTTCAGGTCGAGATTCGAAAGAATTGGCAGGGCAAAAGCGGCTGTCTTGCCGGTGCCGGTCTGCGCCTGCCCGAGCACATCCCTGCCCTCCAGCAACAATGGAATAGTTTGTGCCTGGATTGCAGTTGGCAACTCGTAACCGAGGACGTTCAGAGCCTTTAACAACGGCTGCTTCAGCGCCATATCGGCAAAGCTGGTGATCGGGGAGTCGGTAGGCATGGATTAGGGCTGGCTAAAAAGGGTGGCGCAGTGTAGCGGTTTACGCCTTCTAACGCACCATTTGGACGCATAAATTGCACCAAATGTAATCAAACCTTTTTATTTGAGGCTTAAATTTGCATGAACGAACCGGCTCGTTAGTATTCAGGGCACCGACTGCCAACTGAATACGAAACGGCAATCCCTCAACAGACGGAGAAAATGGACATGCAATGTTATCGATATCTCGCCGCTACTATCGCGGTCTCAAATACACTCGAATCTCTCCCCGGCCTCAGTCACAAACTACCCCCTGGCGTGATTGCGAACTGGATGGATGAAAATGGCATTGACGCCGAAGACGTGCTGTTTGCTTCAACTGATACCATTAAGGCGTTGATCGAACCCCTCGTTGTGCGTAATCAGCCGCTACTGCTGGCCGCTTAGCAAAATACGACCCAGACCCGTCCCTGGCTCTCTCAACTTTTTAGTCATTCCCGCGAAAACGGAAATCTTGTACCGTTGCGTCATTACGAGATCCCGATATGTCAACCCAACTTGCACTAGGGGGCCGCTTCCACGAGGATGACCCTGAACGATGTCGGTTCCTGGCCGGAGATCGCTGTTGAATTCTAAAATTTGAGCGTCAGCTATCGGGGGGTGACCTCGACTGATCGACGTAGCACTTTATCTTCAGGTAGAAAGATGGAGGGTAAAGAATCCCCTGCCTCTCTTTACCCGCTGTACATCAAAGATATTGAATAATAGTATTCAGGCTCTGCATAAAGCTTGGAGAGTGGATTAATGCGACGCCTGAAAAACCTGCTTGACGCCGGCGATACCGTCCTTTCGGGATGGTGCGGTATCACCGATCCACGCTATCTGGAGGCCATTGCTGAGTACGACTTTGACGCGATCGTGCTTGATATGCAGCATGGTTTTTTTGATGAAACCAGTATTCAGGACGGTATCGCTACGCTGATTGCCCGAGGCAAGGCAGCCCTGGTTCGGATTCCGCTGGCGCGTTGGGATACGGCCTCACGGGTGATGGATTTTGGCGCGCTTGCCGTGATAGCGCCAATGATTAACACAGCCGATGACGCCCGGGCATTCGTTTCAGCTACGCGATTTGTCCCCGTGGGCAACCGTTCTTTCGGGCCACGGCATGCGGCTTCCTTGTACGGAATCGACACTAACGAATACCTCAGTGAATTCGATAATTGCTCCCTTGCACTGGCGATGATCGAAACTCGTGAAGGCTACGATAATTTAGATGAAATCATTGCAGTCGAAGGAATCGATGGCGTCCTTATCGGTCCCGGTGACCTTTCTATTTCGTTTCGACAGAATCCAGTACCGGATGCCTACGGGGTTGATACCATCGATGTTGTTAAAGACATAATTGAAAGCTGTAAACGTGCTGGTAAAAAGACGGCAGCATTTTCGTTCAATACGGAAGCGGCAAATATGCTCCATGAATTGGGAGTTGATATCATATCCGTCGGGCTCGACGTTACCTATATTGCTGACGGCGTGCATTCCCACCTGGCGGGGCTCGATTTCAGGTAACAGCAATCGAAAACAACTGCGCTGGATAACTTAACTGCCGGCGTGATTCACAGCTAAAGTTCACGGCGCTGGAACACCAGCAGGGTGGCCATTAATGGCGCGATCACCCACACCAACATGACGCTGATTAGCAGTGCTCCACTCAAGCCTGCCTCGCTGGCGACACCGGCAATACCTGCAGCCTCGCTTACCCCTTCAAACGAGCTCAAATTCAAGATACGGTAGGTATCGGTTGGACTGACCAGCATTAACATCGAAAACAGTTGCTGACCAATTAGCTGGTCTTTATCCATCGTCAATGCGCCAAACAGCAGTAAATCGTACAACACCACAAAAACCAGCCACAAACCGATGGCAGCACCAATTGCCGTCGCCCTTTCTCTGACCAATACGCTAACCAGGTAACCCAGGGCGATAAACACCGCACCCAGCACCAGTGAACTGGCCATCATCATCGCATAGGCTGGCCAGCCTTCGGTGCTACTGCCGGTAACCAGGGTAAGAACGACGACCGCACCACCGTAACCCAGCAGAATAGCAATCGACAGAATCAACACATGCCCGAGGAACTTGCCCATGATGATCTGCCAACGCGTCACCGGGTAAGTCAGCAATAACATCATCGTGCCACGCTCAAACTCTCCGACCATGGCGTCAAAAGACAACATCAGCGCAATCAATGGAATCAGGTAAACACTCAAACTGGCGAGACTGACGACGCTGATATCGAGTTCACTGACCCGGACCGAACCGGTGGGCGCCGAACCCAGCACTGACAGGGTCAGCGCAAGTATGCCCAGCACAACGATCGCCGCAGCAACCCAGCGGTTACGAAAACCGTCGCGCAGTTCTTTCATGGCCAGTACCCACAGCATCTTCATGACCGCTCTCCGTTCATGAAATGGCTGTAAACCTCATCAAGCCTGGGCGGCAGTATCTGCAAATCGCTGACCACGTCGCCGAGCTCGGAAATGCGCCGAATCAGCGGCATTTTATCGCCATTGAAACAGGACAGTTGCAGCTTCTCATTGCCGATTTTATCAATAGTCAGGCCGCTGCCGAGGCGGTCGGCGACACTGGATGCCTGCCCCGCCGCCACTGAAACCTCCAGACGAACCGGCAGTGCAGCCTGCAGGTAAAGTTCATCGAGGCTGCCACTGGCGATCATCACGCCAGCCTTCATAATAATGAAACGATTGGCCCTGGCTTCGACTTCACTCAGTGCATGCGACGAAATCAGTGAAGTGACACCTTCCTTATGCAAGGCATCGATTAATTCGTAAAACTGATGACGCAGACCGGGATCGAGACCGGTGGTGGGCTCATCGAGAAACAACAGCTGCGGATTGCCCAGCATAGCCTGCGCCAGTCCAAGGCGTTGGCGCATACCTTTCGAATAGGTAGCAACGCGTCGCTTTGCAGCATCGCCGAGCCCGACGCTGTCTAACAAATGCTCACAGTCGCTATTGGATACGCCTTTCAGCCGGGCATAAAATGCGAGTACCTCTCGCCCGGTCATAGCGTCATAAAATGCCACGCTTTCGGGCAGGTAGCCCAGGGTTTTATGCTGCGCTACCGCGGCAGAAAATGCCGGATTGCTACCAAACACGTTCACCTCGCCGGAACTGGGTCGGGTCAATCCCAGCATCAGTTTCATCAACGTGGTTTTGCCGGCACCATTGTGCCCGACCAGGACAACGCATTCACCGGGCCGAACTTTAAAATCAACAGCAGAGACTACGGTTTCACCACCGTAAATCTTGCTAACCGAATCCAGAGATATAACCGGTTGGATGGTCGATTGCGAGACTGTCATCTGCATCACTTACTCAATTCGGCAACATTAGCGAGATGGCTGTGATCGTCGCTCAGGGTTAAAGGAGGCGCCGATGGTAGCATCAATGGTCTGCTGTCGGTTACTCCACCCGGATGCAGCGTGGGGAATTCGGACTGGACCCATTTTATCAATTGCAGCGAGGGGCTATTCAAGAGTAACTTGGCGAGCGGATGCCGCCAGACAATCTGATCGACCAGGTCATTGGGCTTGTAGACCTGGTCGGCAATACCATTACTATCGATATCGAAAGCCACGTTATCACTCCAGTAATTACCGTAGCCGTCCTTCGACCACTCGATGTAACGCGTGCCCACGTATTTCACCTGGCTGCGATTATCAATAAACGCATTCGCATATATTTCGTTTTTTTCCGACCCGGCGGTGAAATGGATACCGATCTGGCAGCGTTCAAAAGAGTTATTGTTAATCTGGTTGTAATTGGCGTTATAAATAAAAACACATTTCTCGGCGCCAACTACGCGGTTGCCCGCGATAGCCGAATAATTGGCGGCATTGAAAAACAGGCCGCGTTCAGTATCTCCCGATGAGATGTTATTCCTGGCAATAATACGATCTGAAAACATGATCGCGAAACCGACGTGATTATTGATTGAAACATTGTTGCTGACTTCACTGTCATGCGCGTACATGTAATGTACCGCAAAGCGTAGATCCGACAGGTGGTTGCCGCTAAAAATATTATCGCGGCTACCGTTGACGAAGATGCCATCCCGACCAAAGCGGATGACATTATCCCTGATGACAGAACCGGGGGTATTCCATAGATAGATCCCGTTGCCGCGATCGTTCATGCGATGAAACTGGCTGCCGATAATCACGTTATTGCGCACGACAGCAGATTCGGGACCTTTCAGGTAAACACCGATCAGGTTGTTTTCCAGGTAATTGTCTTCGATCCGCGTACGATCACCTTTATCGGTGATAAAAATGCCACTGTCCTCGTCTTCCGCAACATTACCCGAGTGCTGGATATTTAATCCCCTGATGACGACATCAGGCGCCGCTACCCTGATGACATGCGATGAGCCTTCACCATCAATAATACTGCCACCAGCGTTACTGTTAACCCCGTCGCCTGACAATATCAGGCTGCGGTCGATATTGACCGAACCGGTGTAAGTCCCCGCAGTCAGCAGCAGGCGGTCTCCCGCTTGCGCCGAATCAATAGCGCGTTGCAGGGTACCGTTGCCCGGCGCGACCCGCCACTCCCTGGCCGCCGCGGGGAACGAGACAAGTAATATGCAAAACAACAGCCCGACAACCAGCCCGGTGCTTACTACCGGGCTGGTTGACGAACTATTTTTCAGTTGCTTTGTAATCACCCCGGACCTAGGCAGGTTCGACAAACATACGACCACGCATTTCCATGTGTAACGCATGACAGAACCATTGACAATAGAACCAGTGAACTCCCGGACGATCGGCCGTAAAGGTGATAGACGATGTCTGTTGCGGGCCAATTTCCATCGCCAGGCCGTAATTGGCCATGGTGAAACCATGCGTCAGATCATCAATCGCATCACCGTTGCTGACGATAATGGTCACTTCATCGCCCTGCTTTACGCTGAACTTCTCCATACTGAAGCTGGGTGCAATCGACCACATGTAGACACGAACTTTTTTGCCATCGCGTACCACCTTGGAGTCGGTACCCAGAGCGATACCGTCTTTTTCAGCCTGGGCACTGGTTTCGGCCCAGAAAGAATCACCCAGGGTCCACAGGGAATCAGGGTTAACAACGTCGGCGCGTACGATGATGCAGTCATGTGGCTCAGCATAGGTCGGACCATCATGCATCAGCTGCATCTTGTCACCCGAAATATCGATCAACTGTTCATTTTCCGGCTTGAGCGGGCCCACATTGATGTAGCGGTCCTTGGAGAACTTGTTGAGCGATACCAGCCACTTGCCGTCGGCTTCCTTTGTTTCACCCATACTGGTGTGGTTGTGTCCAGGCTGGTAGTGCACATCGAGCTTGTCGAGAATGGGATCCACATTCTTGCCATTATAGGCATCGATGGCTTTTTGAATATTCCATTTCACGGCCTGGCTATCGAGGAACAGTGTGGTGAAGGCATTACCCTTGCCATCAAATGCAGTATGCAATGGGCCCAGGCCCAGTTCAGGTTCGGCAACCACAGTATCACGCGGCTTAATCTTGTCATTGAACAGGTCGGGCAGCTTTCTCACATCGATAACGGTTACCGTGGGTGACAATTTTCCGTTGAATACTACGTGCTTGCCATCGGGCGCGGTGTTACAGCCATGCGGGCTGTTAGGAATCGGAATGTAGCGCGTGTATTTCGAGCCTTTACGCCCATCCAGTACCGCTACGCCGTTTATTTCCTTGAAGTCACCGGCCTTGACCCCTGCCTCGATAGCCTTGAGGTCGAATACCACAGCCCAGTCACGCTCATTGGCAATCATGCCTGCCAGGTTAACGGCCTCCTCACTGTTGTAACAGGTCGAGAATGCATACAGGCCCTGGTAATCGGCGTCGCAGTTATCCAGGTTACCATCGACCATCACCTGCCATGCAATTTTCATTGAATCACCGTCGATCGCAGTAAAGATCGCATGATATTTTTCCGGCTCATCCAGAACGCTACCGTCATTCGGAATCGGCACACGATGCTCGCCGTTAGCAAAAACGTAACCGGTGCGGGGAAATTTCTGCGGACGCAAACCGTGAATATCGGACGCATTGGGTATCTCGATCATCTTGTCACACTTCATTACGTCACAACGCACACGCGCAACACGGGTGTTTGCCTTGTCGTTCATGAACAGGTAACGACCGTCATAAGTGCCATCGGTGAACGACATGTGCGGGTGATGCAAATCACCATTGGTCCAGACGCCGCCTCGCCCGCCGGAATCGAGATACTTTTTTGTCTCAGGCAACATACCATCGCGCATAATCTTGCGGCTTTCGTTAGTCGAACCCCAGCCGGACGCGCTACAGCTGTTGAATACCGGCACGCGCATTAATTCGCGCATCGAAGGCACACCCAGAATACGCA
>JBATHL010000250.1:0-1683 GCA_049666745.1 Gammaproteobacteria bacterium | reverse complement strand
ACATCATATATCGCGAGACCATTGTGGTCGGTCGCGCACGGCCGCGACTGCCGAGTATGAGCCCGGATGATACCGGTCAATGACCAGCCATCGTCTTGTCACTGTTTCAAGTCAACATGAATTCACCATAGTCGGCAAGCACATCGGTCACGCAGGCCTGTTCAATTCGGGGCGTAGCCACCATTTCCCCAAATACAACTTTGCTCTAATGAATGTTACCCTGACGGATTATTTTCTGCCTCATTTCGGGTGTCAGTGTGACGTCGAATCAAAATTTTGCAGTGAATTTGCGCCTGATCTGCGACCAGTATCGATCGGTAGCACATGTCTGCCGATTGTTGGAGATGAATCGACAGCAATTCAATAAATATTTAAGCGGCAAGATTTATCCTTCGAAGCATAACTTAAGCCGGGTTTGCCAATTTTTTAAGCTGTCTGAAGAGCAGCTAAACCTGGCACCAGAGGTATTTGGCGAGGTCGTTGCGGAGTCTTTCCGGCAAGAAGCTGATGCGGCGAGCAGTGAAATAGAAAAAGTTATCGCAACGCTACCCGGTTCTGTCGAGGCGTTGAGCCGTTACGAGGGTTACTATTACAGCCATTTTCACGCGCTCGGATTTCCCGGTCACCTGGTTCGCAGCCTGGTCCACATTTTTCGGAAAGAAGATCGGTTCTACTCTCATAACACCGAGCACCTGTGGAATAAGGAAAAGAACGATTCACACCGCAACCGGTTCAAATACAAGGGAGTGGTGTTATATCTTGGCGATCGAATATTTATTACCGAAGTCGAAACGCTCACCAAAACCGCAATTTGTCACACCATACTATTCCCCAGTTACCGGAATATTGTCGACACGCTGTCCGGCATAACAACAGGCGTCGGTAGCATCAATTCACACATGCCCAAAGCGACCCGGGTCGAGTATCAATTTCTCGGCAAACAGGTTGATCCCAGGGAGGCTTTGCGTGGTTGTGGTATTTTTGATCTCGATAGTAGCCAGATCGACAGCGCTATCCGGGAACGCATCAATAACGAAATGACCGATCAGGAAATTATGCTGACGGCCCGCGAATACTAGCCTCCAGTGAGCCAGCTGCTTGCGTGCGTCACGGGTTTCGCAGTTGCGCAATTGTGCGACTGATTATCTCGTCTTAATCTGTGCCCAGGAAAAACTATAGTCCGGGCCAGATATGAAATGTATCGTCGCGATGATGCAGCATGAAACCAATACCTTTTCCCCGCTACCGACCCCGTTGGCTGCTTTTGGCAGCGGCGTTGGATTAAAGTTACCGCCGGCGGGCGAGCAAGCGATCGGGATTTACGGCGCGGCCGATTTCGCGTTTGCCGGAATGCTCGCTGTCGCGCGCGCGGCTGGCGCCGACTGTGTTGTCCCGGTAACCGCCTACGCCGAGCCTGGTGGCAAGGTGGCCGACGATGCGTTCGATTATATATGCGACCAGATATGTGATGCCGTCAGGCAAGGCTGCGATGCAGTCCTGCTCGATTTGCATGGCGCTATGGTGACGCAGTCTTTTGACGACGGTGAAGGGGAATTGTTACGCCGCATCCGCGAAGTATCGCCTGGGATACCGATTGCGGTTGCGCTCGATTTTCATACCAACCTGACCGCAGCGATGGTGGACAACTGTAATGTCATCGATGGCTATCGCACTTATCCGCAT
>JBATHL010000249.1:0-3731 GCA_049666745.1 Gammaproteobacteria bacterium | reverse complement strand
CATGGGAATATCCCTATAATCTTGTCCTTGTAAAGTGGGAAATTCCCACTGTATATCCTTTGGGGGTTACGTGAACACCGAGTCTCAAGTAGCAGATGGAGCACAGCAATCAACCAACCTGAACGTCAAGGTCATGGTAATTGACGATAGTAAAACCATTCGTCGCAGTGCTGAAACCCTGTTGAAAAAGGTTGGTTGCGAGGTAGTGACCGCGATCGATGGTTTCGAGGCATTGGCGAAAATTACCGAGCACAAACCGGATATTATTTTTGTCGATATCATGATGCCGCGCCTGGACGGATACCAGACATGTGCATTGATTAAAAATAATCAGGCCTTTAAAGCGACCCCGGTAATCATGCTCTCCAGCAAGGATAGTATTTTCGATCGTGCTCGTGGACGCATTGTCGGCTCTGAAAAATATTTAACCAAACCATTTTCCAAGGAAGATTTAATCAATGCGATAACGACGCATGTCGGTTAAGCGGACAAGGCCAACGGAGAATGAGGTAAGTACCGAATGACACATATTCTAATTATTGATGATTCTCCGACCGAGGTGCACGTATTCAAGAACATGCTTTTGAACAACGACATCGAGGTATCGGTTGCCAAGAACGGCGAAGAAGGCATAGAAAAAGCGATCGAAATCAAACCTGATTGTATCTTGATGGATGTGGTAATGCCGGGCAAGAATGGTTTCCAGGCAACCCGCGATCTGAGTCGGAATCCGGCCACCTCGACAATACCGGTGATAATCATCACTACCAAGGATCAGGAAACTGACAAGATCTGGGGTATGCGCCAGGGGGCCAAGGATTACATCGTAAAACCGGCTGTAGAAGAGGATTTGATCGAACGAATCAACAAGGTGCTCGGCTTCGATCGCAGCTACGAAGACTGAAAGAGAAGCCGCATCGATGCCTATTACTTCGCCGTTTGAGTTACTGAGCAAGCTTGATACCCGATGGCGCAAAAATTCCAGTGGCCTGCCTGTGGCTACGGCGGTTATTGACGACTGGATAGGTATTGGTTTTGCGATAAATGACATACCTTTACTGGCGAAAATGGATGACGTCAGTGAAATCCTGCCGCCACCCGAGACAATTCGGGTGCCGGGAGTAACGCACTGGGTGAATGGCCTGGCGAATATTCGCGGCAGTTTGATGCCGATACTTGATATGAACGGGTTTCTATACGGGAAGCCAACCAGTATTCGCAAGGAAAGCAGGATTTTGATAATTAATAAACTAGGCGTGGTTGCGGGATTGCTCGTCGATGAAGTCTATGGCTTGCGACGTTTCAAACCCGAAGAACACCAGCAAGAAGTTAATCAGGACGTGGGTTCGATCGGCGAGTATCTCGCCGGAACATTTGTTGACCAGGTGCGACGCTGGAATGTTTTCAGCGTGGAAAGACTAGCCAGGACCGAACATTTCTTACGAGTTGTTTAAATAGCAGGTAGCACGGCATCGAGGAACCAATGGCAGTTTTAGATAAAATTAAAAATTTGCTTCCGGGGCGAAAACCGGGATCTGCTGTGTCCGCTGGTCTGACAGTTAAATCCTTCAACAATAAGTCGATTGTGGTTGGTGTGCTACTCGTTGTATCGGTGTTGGCGATGGTGGCGCTGTTTAGCTTCGAGAGTCTGCAGGCGAGTAAGAACAAGCACTACACCAGGATAGCCACTGAACAGCAGATCATATCACAGCAAATTGCGGTCAATGCGCTGGAGGCTTCGGCTGGTCAGGACAAGGCGTTCGATCGCCTCGCCGAAAATCAAAATCGTTATCTTGCTACTCTAGACAAGTACAACAATGGCGATGCAGCCCAGAATTTGCCTGCTTTGCCCGATCATTTTTCGATCGAATTTTCGAATTTGAAAGCGTTCTGGAACGACTACGACAAGGATATTGCTACCGTGGTAGCGGCCAAGGTTTCAATCGCTACGGTAAGCGATTATGTCACCCTGATTAATGAATCGCTGCCCGAATTGATGTCGCTATCTGATCGTGTAGTAACCGAGTTGGTTAAAGCTGGCGCTCCACGCAAGAATATCGCACTCGCCGCGCGTCAGGTTATCCTGCTTCGCGGTATCGAGCACAGTCTCAACCAGATATTAACCGATGGTGCAGTGGTTATGGCTGCCGCAGATCGTTTTGCCGCCGACTCTAACCAGGTAGAGGCGCAATTGCTTGCCATGCTCGAGGGTAACGAGTCTTTGGGGGTCGCCAAGTTTACCGGCCCGACTGTGGTCGGCAATCTGTTGCAATTTGCAGATTTGTATTCAGTGGTGAGGAAGAATGTGCGTGAAATCCTCGATAATTCGGCACAAATATTTAAAGTTCACCAGGCCGCGCTGAAAATCGATGAACTCAGTCCGATGGTGCTGTCTGCTTCCGGCGATTTGATCAAGGCAATCGAGCGCAGCGACAAAACCAACAAAATATTCAGCCTGATTGGCTATGCCTTTGGTTTGTTTGCTTTGCTACTGTTAGTTTTGCTGGTCATGATGATTGCGCGAGGATCACAGTCAAGCCTGCTAGAGTCGCAGGAACAGAATGAACAGAATCAGCGCGCAATCCTGCGTCTGCTCGATGAAATGACCAATCTGGCCGATGGTGATCTATCGACTCATACCACGGTTACCGAAGATATAACCGGCGCGATAGCCGACTCGGTTAACTACTCGATAGACGCGTTACGCGATCTGGTCAGTACAATTAACAACACTGCGAATCAGGTACGTAGTGCGGTACGTAAAACCCAGAATATGACAGGTGAACTTGCCGAGGCCAGTGAAGCGCAAGCACGCCAGATAACCGCGGCCAGTAGTGCTGTAACAGAAATTTCGAAATCCATGTCGCAGGTATCTGAACGTGCTTCAGATTCGGCCGAAGTGGCAAGAAAGTCGGTCAGTATTGCGCATAAAGGCGGTGAAACCGTACGCCAGACTATCGATGGTATGGAGACGATTCGTGAACAAATCCAGGAGACTTCGAAGCGCATCAAGCGACTGGGTGAGTCCTCCCAGGAAATTGGGGACATAGTAAACTTGATCACGGAGATATCCGACCAGACCAACATCCTTGCGCTCAACGCAGCTATTCAGGCCTCGATGGCGGGCGAAGCAGGCCGCGGTTTCGCGGTGGTTGCTGACGAAGTACAAAGACTCGCTGAAAGAACCGGTGATGCGACCAAGCAGATTGAGGCATTGGTGAAAACCATTCAGGCAGATACCAATGAGGCAACGGTATCGATGGAACAAAGTACCGCTAACGTCGTAAAAGGGGCCAAGCTTACCGAGAATGCGGGTAGTGCACTCGATCGCATCGAGCAGGTTTCGATGAATCTGGCGCAGCGTATTCTGGAAATATCGGATTCAACCCGGGATCAGGCGCAGGACAGCGTGCAAATTACCGAGACCATGGACGTGATTCAGGAGATTACCGCGAAAACATCGGAGGGCTCGAACAAGGCATCGGGTTCTATTGGTGAATTATCCGACATGGTAAAGGAAATGCAGAATTCGGTCGCAGGCTTCAAGTTGCCAGGTGGCGGACCGAACGAAAGCAACATGATGCAGGACGCGGATGATCTCGCCGCGCTGGGTTTAGACCCTCAGGCCGGAAAATTAGGTTAGCCGATGAGCTCCCAGGAAACTTCGATTAAGCACAGTGCGCTTGGATGGGTTAAAAAATCCATCGATGACAATCTGTCCGAGATCAAGA
>JBATHL010000248.1:0-7761 GCA_049666745.1 Gammaproteobacteria bacterium | reverse complement strand
GGACTCGACGCGCGGATCGATCACGTCTGCGGCGACTTCCTCGATTTTGACAGGGCGCCGGGCAGTTTCGATGCTATCGTAAGCTGGCTTGCGCTCTATCATATCCCTGAGCGCCCGCGCTTGCTCGAAAATTGTCATCGTTTGCTCGCCCCGGGCGGCTGCTTCTACAGCGAGGATCTGACTGCGCGTGGCGACATAGAAGATGCGCAATTAAAATTGCTGGAGCGCGATCTTTACGCGATCACGCTGCGCCGCATCGACCAGTACCGACAGGATCTGGAAAACGCCGGTTTTGTAGTCGAGCTGTGCAAAACCATGAGTGCGGAATGGGCTGAGTTTGTGCGGGTCCGACTTGCGGCCTATCGGGCCGATCGCGGCCGCCACCTGCGCGTACACGGCGAGGCCGCGGTCACCGCGCTGACTGATTTTTACTCCGCGGTCAACCGGCATTTCCAGTCTGGTAAGCTGGGCGGACTGCGTCTGTGTGCGCGTAAACCGGGGGTGGCGGTATGAGTGACTGGAAAAACGCGTATCGATCTTTTTACTACGCAACCGCTGCGCCGCCCGGGGATATCGAACTCGATCCGCAGGGGACGGCGCTGCTGGTCATCGATATCCAGAATACCTATATGGAAGTCGATGCCGATCCATTCGAAGCCGAACGCTGGGCGCCGTTTCGTGAACGCATGAACTCGACGGTAATCCCCAACACCGCGAAAATGATCAATCTTTGTCGCAAGCTGGGCGTCGAGGTGATATTTGCACGCATCGCCTGTTTGAAAACCGATGGACGCGATCGCTCGCTGAGCCAGAAGAAACCGGGATTCAACCACCTGCTGCTGCCGAAAGACCGCGAAGATAGTCAGCTCGTACCTGAACTGACCCCGGACCCTGAAGATATCGTCGTGATCAAGACCACCGATAGCGCATTGACGGGCACCAACCTGCGCCTGATACTGCGTAACATGGAAATCAGCGATGTGATCGTCGCCGGCATTTTTACCGATCAGTGCATCAGTTCAACGGTGCGCAGTCTCGCCGATGAGAGTTTCGGCGTGGTCGTGGTTGAGGATTGCTGTGCCGCGGCGACCGACGAGTTGCACCTGAACGAATTGAAATCGATCAACATGATCTACTGTCACGTGGTGCAGGCTGAAGATATCCCTGATTTTCTCCACTGATGTAGCCAGCTATGTCGCAGCAGACACCCAGCTATAGTGTTAATCCCGCCGTACTAAGCAACTACTACGAGGGACCAGCCGCCGACCCGGTGGGCGATGAGATCTGGTGTTACAGCGATCAAACCTGTTACTCACCCGGGGAGACCATCGGCTTTCACGTCTCCACAACCGCAAAAACTTATGCGCTGGAAATAGCCCTCGATGGAATCGAGTCGGAAGTGTTGTTCACGCGCGATAAGCTGCCGGGTTGCCGTCACCAAACGCCAGCCGACGCATCGGTAATCGGTTGTGGCTGGCCCGCGAATTTTGAGTTTGAGATCCCCGCGCACTGGCCTTCAGGCGCCTACCGGGTGACCAGTCGAATCGAAACTCGCAACGGGGAAAACCTCGAGCAACATCACATGTTCATGTTGCGCGCACATGCAGCGCGCCGGCGAGAGCGTTTACTGCTGGTGTCAGCCACCGGCACCTGGTGCGCCTACAACAACTGGGGCGGGTCGAATCATTACGAGGGCATTACCGGCCTGCAAGGGAAGGACTTCTCTCCGATACTCTCGCTCGAACGCCCCTGGCCGCGCGGATTCGTCGTGCTGCCGGAGGATGCGCCCCGCGCCGCGCTCGCCGCCAGTCCCGCGTACGACGAACCGGTTTCGTATCCGCACATGGAATGGGCTTACGCCAACGGTTACTCGAAGAAATACGCTTCCGCCGGCTGGGCCTCATACGAAAGGCATTTCATGAACTGGGCTACCGGCGCCGGATTCGAAGTCGATATTATTTCGCAATACGATCTTCAACTTCGACCCGAGGTGCTCGAGGATTATCCCTGCCTGGTGTTTATCGGCCACGACGAATACTGGTCCTGGGAAATGCGCGACACGGTCGATGCCTATGTCGAGGCCGGTGGCAGGATTGCGCGCTTTGCCGGCAACTTCATGTGGCAAACCCGGCTGGAAGCCAACGGGTGCCGCCAGGTTTGTTACAAGTCCCGCGCCAAAGCCGAGGATCCCCAACGCGATACCGACAGGATCACCACCAGCTGGGAACTCCCGCAGATCAAACGTCCGGGCGCGCTGACCTTCGGCCTGAACGCTATTCGCGGTGTCTACGCGGGTTGGGGCGGTTGTGTTGCTTTCGGCGCGGGCGGTTTCCCTGTTTATCGTCCCGGGCACTGGGCCTTCGAGGGAACGGGTCTCGGTTACGGCGATGTGCTGGGTGCGCAAAGCCGGGTTTTTGCCTACGAAGTAGATGGTCTCGACTATGTCGTCCGTGATGGCCTGCCATATCCGTCCGGGGCGGAACAGGTGCCCGATGGACTTGAAATTCTGGCGCTGGGACTCGCTTCCAACGTTGAAGTTGCCCGGGCGGTGGATGACAGCGTCCTGTTTCTCGGCACCGATGACTGCCAGCTTCACGCGGAGATACTCTATGGTGAAGTCACGCCTGAAACCATCGCACTGGCGGGCCGCGGCTCAGGCATGATGGCATCATTTCAGCGGGGCAGGGGCGAAGTCTTCCATGCCGGCAGTGTTGAATGGGTCGCTGGACTGCTGCGTCGCGATCCCCAGGTGGAGCAGGTAACGCGCAATGTTTTGTCGCGTTTTCTCAAGCGTGGAAATTAACGCGCGCTCGATTCGAAATTTTGAACGTTTGTCTTTATCATTGATCTTTGCGCGGGAATCGCGATACCGTCGGGTAATTGATTCCCGGCGATGAATGGCTTGTGATCGAAGTTAACTTAATACAGGGCAAGAAACCAAATGACGATAAGCGTATCAAGGCTGGAAACGGACGATCGGGCTGAATGGGAAGTTCTTTATCACGGCTACGCCGAGTTTTACCAGGTACCGATGAACGATCAAATCCTGGATACGGTATGGGGCTGGATTCACGATGACAGCAATCCGTTCTTCGGGCTTGTCGCGAAGGATGAGACCGGCAAGGCGCTGGGCTTGATGCACTGCAGGCAAATGGCGTCGCCGCTGCGCGGTGCGCTGGTCGGATTTCTGGATGATTTGTTTGTCAGTCCGGACGCGCGCGGGCAGGGCGTGGTGGAGAAACTTTACGCGGCACTCAATGAACTGGGCAAGCAGCAGGGTTGGCCCTTCATCCGCTGGATTACCGCGGAAAACAATTACCGGGGGCGTGCCGCTTACGACAAGCTATCCGAAAAAACGTCCTGGGTCACTTACCAGATGGCGATGAAATAGGCGGTTGGGGTCAGCGTCAGACTTGAAAACTGCGATGTCACAGCAGCAGGCTTTATGGGAGACCCAGCGGCTTTATGTCGCCGGGTATTCAAGTTTCTACCAGGCCCTGTGGCAGGGCCGGGAACCACCGTTGAACTTGCAGGATCTGCCCGGGTTGCCGCTGTCGTCGAAGGCGGAGCTGCGGCTGTCGCAGGCGCAATCGCCGCCTTTTGGTGATTATCTTGCCGCTGAGCGCGCCACGGTAACCCGGTTGCACCGTACCTCGGGTACTACCGGTCAGGCGATGAACCTGGCGCTGTCGGCGCGTGATTGCGAAATAACCCGGACGGTCGGCGGTCGCGCCCAGCGGTCCGCGGGTCTTACCGCGGAGCATTCAGTGGTGCATTGCCTCAACTACCAGATGTGGATGGGCGGGGTAACCGATCATCTGACGCTGGAACAAACCGGCGCCATGGTGGTTCCGTTTGGTGTGGGCAGCACCGAATTGTTGATCCGTACGATTATGGAAACCGGTATCAACGCAATTTCCTGTACCCCGTCTTATCCCGCGGTGCTGGAGAGGTCGCTGGCAGAGCATTTTGCGGATATCGCGCCGCCGGATCTCGGCCTCAAACTGGGTTTGTTTGGTGGCGAGGCCGGCCTCGACGATCCGGCTTTTCGCCAGCGCATTCGCGATACCTGGGGCATGGAGCCGCGTAATGCAAATTACGGAGTCTCGGACGTGATGTCGAATTTCGCCGCGCAATGCGAGCATGACACGCGGCTCCATTTCCTGGCGGACGATGTCCTGTTTAAGGAAATCATCGATGTCGAGAGCGGGGTCCCGCTGCCACTCGATCCGGGTGTCGAAGGCGAACTGGTATTGACCCACCTACTGCGGGACTGCCAACCGCTGGTGCGCTTTCGTACCGGTGACATAATTGCAGTGGACGAGACCACCCCATGCCGCTGTGGTCATCATGGCATGCGCTTCCGCGTGGTCGGTCGCAGTGACGATATGGTGGTCGTTCGCGGTCTCAATGTTTTTCCGTCAATGGTGGCCGCGGTGATCAATGGTTTTGTCGAACTATCGGGGAACTATCGAATCGTGCTGGATAAAAAGCCGCCCTATGACGTATTACCGATAAAGGCAGAACTCGCGGTGGACTATCAACCTGCAGACGAGCTGGTGGATAACATCGAACATGCGCTCAAGGAAGCGCTGGGCGCATCCTGCAGACTAAAGCTGCTGCCTGCAAACAGTTTCGAATTGACCGAAGGCAAAACCCGACGGGTTGAGAGGACATACGAATGAGCGAGTTTGAATATGAAACGGTAATCAGCAGCCTGGGAGACAACGGCGTGCGCACGATTCTGCTGAATCGCCCGCAGCAGCTCAATGCGATGAACCGAACACTGATAGGAGAAGTGGCAGCTGCATTTGACGATGCCAATGCCGACCGCGAAACCAGAACCATCGTCTTTACCGGGGCAGGCCGGGCATTCTGCGCTGGAGATGATCGTCATGAGCATCAACATCCGCAAAACGAAACCGAGGCGCTTGAGTTTGTCGAACTGATCCAGGCAGCTACCCGCGCGATCGTTTTCGGCGACAAGCCGGTGGTCGGAGCGATCAATGGCTGGGCTGTCGGTGGTGGTTTTGAATGGGCGATGAATTGCGATTTTCCGATCTGGGCCGAGAGTGCCAGGGGTTTTTTCCCGGAAGTATCGTTAAACCTGTTCGTCACCGGCGGGGTTACCTCGCTGCTACCGGCGCTGGTCGGGCTGAACAAGGCTCGAGAAATGCTCTTTCTCGGTGAACGATACGGAGCCGACGCGCTGCTGGAGATGGGTGTGGCCTGGCGAGTCGTTGCCGACGACGAGTTGATGCAAAGCGCAGCCAAAGTTGCGACAGACCTGGCTGATTTACCCCCGCTATCGGTGAGGGCGATGAAGTCGGTGCTTAACCGCACCGCGACCTGTGATCTCGGGCAGGCGCTGCAACTGGAAACCGAGGCCACGGTAGCCGGGTTTATGGACCCGGAAACCACCGCCCGACTCAAGGATTTTTAATCAAGCTGCGTAATTTTCTGCAAACCGTCCCGGGCCATACCATGATCGCTATAAGCACCGGGATGTGTGTCAAACTGATAGCGAAACTGAAAAAGCAATATACTGCGAGACAATGAATTCACTTAAAATTTTTCTCATGAATACTCCTGAAGTGGGAGTCCTGGTCTTCATACTTGTTGCCGTATTGTCAACGCTGCTTTGCTACGGGGTGGCGCGCATACTTTAACTTCAGGGCGTATAGCTGCAGAAAAACTTCTTCACGTAGCTGTCGTTTTGCCACTGGTAGCCCATGCCCACGGGGACCATGAAGGTGTCACCGGCCCTGAACTCAAAAACGACACCATCGGCATTGGTAATCGAGCCGCTGCCTTCGAGAATATGCATCAACTCCGATCTTTCAATCCTGCCGGCGACGCGTTGCATCGGACTGCAGTCCCAGACACCCGCCTGGAATCTTCCAGTGGGATCCTGGTAAAGGTTCAGCAGGCCCATACTGGGAATCTCGCTTGCGTACATGGCCGGATCATGCCCCGTCATCGCGGGCAGGGTTGCGCCGGGATTTGCGCGTATGGCATTTAGCGACGAATCGGCCGCCAATGGCGTATCCGGATTGTCGTGGATGGCCCAGAACTTGCGCGTGTACTCGTCCTGTCTCCAGATGCAGGGCATACCTTTGGGAATGATGAAACATTCGCCGGTGCGAAAACGGTCGGTTTGCCCCGATTCGTTCTCAATAATGATCGAGCCTTCGAGTACGACCATGAACTCGTCGGCTGCGTACGGGCCCGGCACCAGTTCATGTGGCGTGCAATCCCAGACGCCGGCAGTGAAGATACCGTTATCGTTATCAAGGTAGGTATGTGCTGTCTGAATCGGGGCCCCGCTATGCAGGAGTTCCGTGGGGATGTCAGGCCAGCGTTGTAAACCCGTTTCCGGATCACCGTTACGATCGAACCTGATAACGTTTAGGTCTGCCATGTCTGCCCTCCATTTTTATATGCAAGCCAATATATCATATCTATTCCCCCGATCAGCCCGGATTCCGTATCACTGCAGTCACGGGTAATTGTTAGCGGGGTTACAAGTTAAAGGATTCCCGCTTTTGCGGTAATGACATATAAGTGGGGCAACAGTAGTTCGGCATCGTTTGATGCCTGCGCCGCAAGCACTCATAATGCCCGCATTTGTCGAGCCGAGATTTACTCAGCGTGCACGTTCCGGGGAATAAATGAAGGTCGTCAGTTACAACATCCAGTTTGGTCGAGGCCTGGACGGGGTTATCGACCTGGTGCGCAGTTGTCGGGCGATTCGTAGTGCCGATATTATCTGTCTGCAGGAAGTCGACCAGGGATGGAAACGCAGTGGTGAAATAGATCAGGCCCGGGAAATCGCGGGCCTGCTGCCGACTTATTACTATGTCTACGGCTCGAGTTTTGATGTCGATGCCAGCAGTCACTCGGCCCATGGCGCTGTCATCAACCGTCGGCGTCGTCACGGCAACATGATTTTGTCACGTTGGCCGATTCTGAGCAGCCGATGTATTAATTTGCCCAAGCAACATTACCAGGATCGGTTCAATATGCAGATGACCTGCGTTGAAGCCGTGATCGATACCGGTGCTATCGTGACCCGGGTCTACAGTTATCACGCCGGTTACCTGGATTCTGCCGAACGGCTCGACCAGGTGGCCGATTTTGCCGGCATATTTACGCGCTCCCCGGCGGAACAGGGAGCCTGGTCCGGTAAACCCGATATTGATGGCGATGACTGGAGCAATCAGCGCAGTGCCCCGAAAATGCCGCTATCGGCGATTGTTTGCGGCGACTTCAACGCGGCTCCTGCTGCCGAAGAGTTCCAACTACTGCTCGAGATAACGAGACTGAATGATTGCTGGGAGCTGGTTGACCCGGTGAACCGGGAAACATCGACGTTGAGAAAAGGTACCAGTAAAGATATCCAGGTATCCGGCAAGATCGACCATATTCTGATCACCCCGGATTTATGCGACTGCTTACAACGAGTTGCGATCGATGACGAAGCGGATGGATCGGATCATAAGCCGATCGAGGCGATCTTCGACCTAGCGTGACAGGGTCTTTTTCACCTGGGTGCTGCTGATGACGCGATTGTTCTTCATGTACTCTTCGTGGTTTTCCTCGACGCGTGAAAGATCGTAAACGTAGTTCACCATGGTGCCGAGAGAGCGCTCCATACCTTTCTCCGCAGGATTGCCGAGGACGTTGATACGCTCAAGAATAGCGCCATTTTTGAGGTGAAACCTGGCCACTGGATCGAGTGGTCGGCCACGGCTGTTTTTC
>JBATHL010000247.1:0-12307 GCA_049666745.1 Gammaproteobacteria bacterium | reverse complement strand
GAATAGTTCCGATTGGATTGGCAATCCCCTGACCCGCTATTCACCCTTCATGCAATATACGGGCTAGCTTATAGCTGAATCAACGTCAGGTAAATCTTACTCTTACAACTTTTTCAGGCAGTCGAGATAAGCGGCTTCGTCCGGAGGCTGGTTGTTGCGCTGGGCGGTCCACAGTGTCTGGCCGAGACATTCCATCATTGCATGTTCCGCTTCATGCGCACCCTGCTTGCTGACCAGTTTCTGGTGTACTAGCTTGATCCCCGGAGGCCTGTCCGTGCCAGCCTGTTCGCGCAATGTGATATGCATGCCCATATGCAAAAAAGGATTGGTCTGACCCTGCCCCGGGGTAAATTCCTGTTGTTTGATGTCATCGCCGCCGGCAAGCAACGCATGGTACTCGGGGTGGATTTCGATGACATCGGCGATCAATGCTTCCATCGGTTCGAGCACCAGGTTTTGCTGGATCTTATGCCAGACGCCGAGATAAACCTGGCGCACTTCATCGCGTGACTGAAACATTTATCGATCTCTACTCAATATTCTTGTGCCTGAATTCACACAGGTCCTCGATGATACAGCTGCCACAACGTGGTTTGCGCGCAATGCAGGTGTAGCGTCCGTGCAGGATCAACCAATGGTGGGCATCGAGCTTGAACTCGTCAGCGACAAATTTGAGTAGTTTCTTTTCCACCGCGAGAACATCTTTTCCAGGTGCGATACCGGTACGATTGGAGACGCGGAAAATATGCGTGTCTACAGCTATCGTGGGTTGACCGAAAGCGACGTTAAGAATCACGTTTGCAGTCTTGCGCCCTACGCCGGGTAACGATTCCAGTGACTCGCGATCGTCGGGTACCGCGCTATCATGCTGTTCAATCAGGATTTTGCAGGTGGCGATAATATTCTTCGCCTTCGAATTGAAAAGCCCGATAGTTTTGATGTACTGCTTCACGCCGGCTTCACCGAGTGCCAGCATTTTTTGCGGGGTATTCGCCACCGGGTACAGCTTCGTGGTGGCCTTGTTGACGCTGACATCAGTAGCCTGTGCCGACAGCAACACCGAAATCAGCAGCTCGAAGTTCGAGCGGTATTCAAGCTCTGAACGAGGTTGCTTGATGTGTTCGCGTAAACGCGAAAAAATCTCGTATCGCTTTTGCGAATTCATACCCTTTCAGGCACTGGCGAAATGATATCCGGTTTTTCCTGTGGACGTAAATCCAGCCAGTTCTTGGCGACGATCAGGATCGCCAGGCCGAAGAATGCACCCGGCGGTAACACTGCCAGCAGGAACCCCGGGTAATCCGGGTTGATTTCGAGCTTCAGGGATTGTGCGCCCTCGCCGAACATCAGCTCGGCGTTGGCGAACAGGGTGCCAAAACCGATGATTTCGCGCAAACCTCCAAGCAGGGCCAGCACGATCAGGAAACCTAGGCCCATCATTAACCCGTCTAACGCGGCGGGACCTACCGGGTTGCGCGATGCAAATCCCTCCGCGCGACCGATGATGGCGCAATTGGTGACAATCAGTGGAATGAAAATGCCGAGTACCAGGTAAAGATCGTAGAACAGCGCCTGCATCGACAATTCGATTATGGTGACTACCGAGGCGATGATCAATACGAATACCGGCAGCCTTACCTCGTTGCGCACAAAGCCACGGATCAGCGAAACAATCGTGTTTGACAACACCAGCGTAATCAGCGTGGCGATGCCGAGGCCAATCCCGTTTACCACGGTGCTGGTGACTGCGAGCAGCGGACACAGCCCGAGTAGTTGCACCAGGGCAACATTGTTGCTCCACAGGCCGTTACGGGAAATTTCGCGTTTAGTCGTCATGCCGTACCATTTAATTGAAAATCATATCAGCGTTTTGTTGATAGTACAGCAGCGTGTTGCGCACTGCAGCGACCACCGCGCGTGGCGTGATGGTGGCGCCGGTAAACTGGTCGAAGTCTCCACCATCACGTTTTACCCGCCAGCGCTCCGGTGTCGGATTGTCCAGTGATTTGCCCGCGAAATCATTGATCCACGGTGATTTCCTGATCTCGACCGCATCACCAAGTCCCGGGGTTTCGGCGTGCTTGACCACACGTACGCCGGCTAACCTGCCGTCGATATAAACGCCAACCAGCAGATGTATCTTGCCGTTGTAACCGTCTGGCGCGACGCTGTTGAAGATTGCCGCCACCGGTTCACCGTCCAGCCGGGCCCGATACACGGTGGAAGCATCATCGGTACCTAGCAGCGTCGATGCAGGCAGTTCCAGGATGTCGGCCGCGATATCGTTATCGAGCTTGTCCCTGGGCAACAACGCATAGAGATTTCGCAACAGTAGCTGGCGTTCGTTCTCGACTATGGCTTCACTGGTAGTGTATTCGGTGAGCGCGACCAGGGTCGTGCCGACCACCGCGAACAGCGACAGAAATACTCCCGAAAGCAGAATCTGGCGTCGGTTTATGGCGATCATTTCTCGCCGTACACTCGAGGTTGTGTGTAATAGTCGATTAGCGGAACGCACATATTTGCCAGCAATACGGCAAAGGCGACACCGTCCGGGTAACCGCCCCAGACCCTGATGACATAAATCAGCAGGCCGATGAGTAAACCGTAAATGAGCCGGCCCATATCGGTAGTTGCCGCGGTAACCGGATCGGTAGCGATGAAGAAAGCGCCGATCACGACCGCACCGGAGAGCAAATGAAACAGCGGTGAAGTGTATATTTCCGGGTTAAGCAGGTAAAACAGCAAGGCCATGCCGATTGCCCCCCCGAGCAGAGCGACGGGTATATGCCAGCGGATGGTGCGCGTCAGCAATAACCACAGACCACCGATGAACCACCAGAAAGCGATCCACTCCCAGCCCTTGCCGCCAAACTCGCCAAAAACAGGCGATGATCGAATTTCACTGATGCTGATATTTTGTCCAATTGCGGTCTTAACCTGGTCCAGGGGGGTTGCCGAACTGAGGGCGTCCCACTGGCCGATATCGACATTACCAAAAGTGTAACGCAGCGAGTCGGTCAGGCTGAGGGTTTCACCGCTGACCGAGGCGGGTAAATACCAGGTAGTCATTTCGCGTGGGAAAGAAATCAGCAGTACCACGTACCCCACCATGGCCGGATTAAAAGGATTGAATCCGAGTCCGCCATATAAATGTTTGCCGGCAACCATGGTGAAACCGATCCCGACCAGCACCAGCCACCAGGGAGAATGCATCGGCAGGCACAGCGCGAACAGCCATGCCGCCACCACCGCACTGAAATCGGTTAAGTGTGGCATCACCGGTTTGGCGCGTAATTTAAGGATGCCGGCCTCGAACGCCAGTGCAAACAGCACCGCGAGGGCAATATTGATGATCACCCCGGGACCGAAGTGCCAGGCATAGGCCAGCGTGCCGGGCAGAAGGGCGATGATGACCTGGATCATCAGGCGCTTGAGCGTATTACCCGGCGCCACATAGGGTGAAGAAACGATGACGCTGGTCATTGCGATTCTTCCTGTGTCGATTTCTTGCGTGCCTTGACTCGCTCCAGTGCCGCTTGCACCGGATCAGGCGCGGGTTCTCCAGCGCCGGGTTTGGCACGTTTCTTCTGCAGTGCCTCTCGTTTCAGGCGTCGACGTTCTTCATCCTTTTGCTTTTTCAGCAACAGGCGTTTTTCACGAAACTCGAATCTTATGCGAGCGCGATCTGATTTGAACAGCGCCTTTTGCGCGGCGCGAATTTCACTCTTGGCGGCGCGGTAATATTGCACCAGCGGGATTTGACTGGGACAAACGGCCGAACAGCAACCGCATTCGATGCAGTCGAACAGATGAAACTCCTGGGTACGTTCCCAGGCCTCCGCGCGCGCATGCCAGTAGAGTTGTTGTGGCAGCAGTTGCGCCGGACACACTTCGGTACACTTGCTGCAGCGGATACATTCGTCGTGATAGCCCAGGGTGTGTGGGATCGTTTCCTCGCGCATCACCATAATGCAATTGCTGGCCTTGACGATCGGTACCTGGGCGCCGGAAAGCGAAAATCCCATCATCGGCCCGCCCATAACCAGGTGCCCGCCAGGAGCGTGGCTGTAACCTCCCGCGAGCTCGATCAGGTGGCTGATCGGGGTGCCCAGACGAGCCTCCCAGTTTCCGGGTTCACTGATATTGTCGCCGGAAATTGTAACCACGCGCGAAATCAGTGGTTCATCCCGTTCAAGCGCGCGCGTAATCGCAACACAGGTACCGACATTCTGACAAAACAGGCCGATGTCAAACGCGAGCTGCCCGTGAGGAACTTCTTTGCCTGTCAGGATCTGGATTAACTGTTTTTCTCCGCCTGATGGGTAAATCGTCGGGATTGGAATTACCTCGGTATTCGCCAGCGGGGTTTGCGCCAGTGCTTTCGTTATTTCTGCGATCGCTTCGGGTTTGTTATCTTCGATACCGATCAGCGTGGTGTTGGGCTGCAGAATTTGCTGCAAATACCCGGCTCCGCGCAACACCTCGGCCGCATAGTGACGCATCAACATGTCGTCGCATGTTATGTAGGGCTCGCATTCAACGCCGTTTATGATCAGGGTATCGATACCATTCGCCTTGCCTCGCGACAGTTTTGGCGAAGCTGGAAAAGCTGCGCCGCCGAGTCCGACAATACCCGCACGACAAATTAGATCGATCATTTCGTTGGCTGTCAGTTGTCGCGGATCGACCAGGGTCGGCTCGACCGCCTCGTCCTTGCCGTCCACGTCGATGACAATACAGGTGTCGGGCTGCCCTGACGGGTGTGCCACCGGGTAGTCTTCGATTGCGCTGACGATCCCCGAGGTTGGTGCATGTACCGGGGCACAAATCAGCGACGGATTGGCTGCGATCATATGACCTTTTAAAACCCGGTTACCGACTTCGACCAGCGGCTTGTTGTACTCACCGATGTGTTGCCTTAACGGCAGAAACAGGCGTTCGGGCATGCTTGCCTGCTGCAGGCCGCGGCCAAGCGATTCGGTCTTGTGCCCGTCGAGATGCAAGCCACCATGAAAGCGATGCAGTTTAAGCATCCTGCACCAGTTCCAACGGGTCCGGTGGCGCCGACCATTTCCAGTCGTCGATGGTTTGCTGCGACGGTATCATGTCGATGCAATCAACCGGGCAGGGTGGCAGACAGAGTTTGCAACCGGTACATTCTTCGGCAATCACGGTATGCATGTGCTTCGATGCGCCGAGGATGGCGTCCACCGGGCAGGCCTGAATGCACAAAGTGCAGCCGATACAGGTTTGCTCGTCAATCACCGCCACCAATGGCACATCAAGATGTTCACCATGCTCCGCATTGAGCTCGAGCACCTCGGTATCAAGCAAGCTGGCGAGTGCGGCGATGGTCGCCTGTCCTCCGGGTGGACATTGATTAATCGGTGCTTCGCCGTTAGCGATGGCCTCGGCGTAGGGCCGACAACCAGGATAGGTGCATTGCCCGCACTGGGTCTGTGGCAATAGCGCATCGATTTGCTCGACCACCGGGTTGCCTTCGACCTTGAAACGTATCGCGGCGTAGCCGAGGATCAGGCCGAACAATCCAGCCATCAGGCTGATGGTGAGAATCGCGAGAATCACTGCTTATACCCTGACCAGCCCGCCGAGACCCATGAATGCCAGTGACATGAGTCCCGCGGTAACCAGGCCAATCGCAGAGCCCTTGAATGGTGCCGGCACATCGGCGACATTGATGCGTTCGCGCATTGCGGCGAACAATATCAATACCAGCGAAAAGCCGAGCGCGGCGCCGAAACCGTAGATCACCGATTCGAAAAAGCTGTTCTGTTCCTGGACATTGATCAGGGCGACACCAAGCACGGCGCAATTGGTGGTTATCAGTGGCAGGAATATTCCCAGCACGTTGTATAGCAAGGGGCTGGTTTTGTGTACTGCCATTTCGGTGAAATTGACGACCGCCGCGATGGCGATTATGAAGGCGATGGTACGCAGGTACTCGAGTTCCAGTGGCGCCAGCACCCAGCTGTTGATCAGGTAGCTCAGCACCGCCGACAGGGTTAGTACGAAAGTTGTGGCTGCGCTCATCCCGATTGCAGTCTCAATCTTGCGCGATACCCCCATAAACGGGCACAGGCCGAGGAATTTCACCAGCACGATGTTGTTGACGAACACGGTGCCGACCAAAAGTAACAGGTATTCTGACATGGATCGGATTATAAGGCCTGACCCTGATGAAAAATACTGAATTTACCTGAGGTCTTTATTAAATCCCCCGATAGGAACTACGGCTCAGTCGGCGAACTCCCCTGGTGTAAGCTCCTGTGCCTGCTCGACAAAGCTCTCGATAGATACGCTATCCTTGAGGTGCCAGTTAAACGCACTGAGGCTGTTCTGGTATTTTGCAGCCGGACTGAAATCGTCGAGTAGCGTTCGCAAATGCTGGCTTTGCAGGATCGAAGGTACCGCAATCGGGCTGGCGATCAATATGGCGAGCAAGATAGCCCGGTTTTGCTTTAAATGGGAAATGTGAATGAGGTACAGCGCTATCGCACAGGGGATAAATGTCAGGTACCAGCCGAAGTGAAGCCATGTAGTCGGCCAGCTCGCCGAGAACAGGTAATTTAATCCATGACCTGACATCGAGACAAAATTAAACAGCAGGTACACCAGGCAAACGGTGGTAATCAGCTGCCTGATTTCCCAACGGTTTACCAGTAGCCGCTCCAGGACCGACAATGCGAGCACAAAAACACCGATGGTGAGTACCGTTTCACGTAACACGTACTTGAACAGATCGCTCCATTTGACGGTATTGTAGGAATTCAGGAAGAATTCCGTACCGCCAACGAACAGGCAGGCCAATACCAGTAACGCGGTCCAGTAGGCGTGGCCGAACAGATTTTTGCCGTGGCTATTACCGGCTAACGGCCGGGTATTCGCAACGGCATAATCGCGCGGTATCAGTTGTGCCTGGACGCGACCCATTTCAAGTTTTAAAGGAAGCTTTTCAGCCACCATGGATTGCAGGCGTTGATTGTTGACGCGGGTCGGGTTGATCTCCGTCAGGTTGACCAGTTCGATCGAACTGTCACCGTGGCGGATGATTTTTAGATGATGCGGCGCCACGGTCGGATCGGACAGGATAATATCGTTGTCCAGGGCGCGACCAATCGTCGTAACTTCACCATCGATCTGCTGGTATCGATGCAGCCCACGGGTACTGATTTCGAGTATCAGGGCTTCCATTCGATCTGCTCCAGAAATCTTTGAATCAGGGGTAAAGTCGATTCGTAATCAACCCCCGTCATGATCAGGGTTATGAAAAATCCCTGGTTGCTGTGACCTGTCAGGGCAGCGGTAAACAGGACATCGCTCATGCCTTCGTACTCGACATATTCACGCCGGCATAGATTGCTTTTCAATTCCTGCGACGAAACTTCGATAAACCAGGTCCTGCAATTGAAATTGCTGACAACGTCTCGATCCAGTTTCGACTCGATTTGATCCTTGTTCAGATTTTCATACAGGTTGTAAAACTGGAGCGCATTGAGATCTTCCGATTCAAGCCAGAAGTACTCGTAGACCAGGTTGCCGACAAACTTGTTGTCACCATCGAGATACACATGATTCTTGTTGGCACAGCGAATCTGGTAGCGTTTGTAGCGTGCGATGGCGCTGAGTTTTGCGCTGTTGTCCCAGCAGCGTACGGTTGGCGAGATAATGCCCGGTAATTTGACCTGGCGCAGATCGAGGCTGGGCCAGTCAGCAGCCAGTAACTGTTCAATGTAACTGCTTTCATACGCCAGCACCTGGCGTGCCACTTCGATCTTGAGGTCAGTTTCGTCATTGATAGGGGCAGCATTTGATTGTTCGATCAGATCGTTCAGAAACCGTGACAGCACTATGAAACTGATAGCGTTACGTGCGGTGGCGACATTTATCCCGATAGCTTTGCCCTTGTCGTTGAAAGTGGGGCCACCGCTCATGCCGGGGTTGAGGTTACCCGAAAACAGGATGCGGCTGTCATCGGTCTGGTTCAAAATGCCGCCATTAGTGCCCACCGCAATGGTCAGCCCGAGATCGAGCGGGTTACCCATGGCGAAAATCGGAGCGCCGCGGGGTGGCAGTGGACTCATTGTGATCGCTTCACCAATTGGTTCATCAGCGCCGAGCAGCGCCAGATCATGGGCTACATCCAGACCCAGCAGTTTTAATTCGCCTTCCTGCCCATCCTTGCTGGTGAATGAAATATAAAACAGCTCGGGTTCGGTGACGACCTGGCTGATGACATGATAGTTAGTCGCGACCTGGCTACCGTCGCCGACGATAAAGCCGGAACCAATGCTGGACTTTTTGCCGGTTTCTCGATTCAGCACACGCACCTGGAAAACGCGCTTCTCGTTGAGCTGGTAGATTTCCTTGGAATCCATAGCCAGCGCCGGCGGAGAGAAAATACCCGCGAAAAGGAGACTGGCTGCAATCAGGCGTAACAACAATTAACTGACTCGCATTCCCGGCTTCGCACCTGAATCGGGGTTCAGGATATAGATATCGGTATCCCCGCTGCCGGCTGCCAGTACCATGCCCTCGGAAATACCAAAGCGCATTTTGCGTGGCGCCAGGTTGGCGACCATTACCGTGAGTTTACCTTCCAGGTCTTCGGGCTGGTAGGCGCCGCTTATTCCGGCAAATACGTTGCGGGTCTCACTACCGATATCCAGCGTGAGTTGCAATAATTTGTCAGATTTCTCGACCCGTTGAGCGGCGACTATTTTTGCGATGCGCAAATCCAGTTTGGCGAAATCGTCATAGGTGATCTCGGGTGCGATGGCTTCGTTCGATGAATCGCTGGGACCCTGTTGAATCTTTTGTTCCGCGACGAGATCTTCCTTTGTGGCCTCGATCATACGTTCGATGAAAACCGGTTCGATCCGGGTCATCAGGGGTTTGAACCGGTTAATACCATGGTCGAGCAGATTGTCACCCAGCTCGGCCCAGCAGGGATTTTCAACATTGAGAAATTCCTCGGCCTGCGCGGCGAGTTTTGGCAATACCGGTTTAAGCAGGATGATTAACTGGCGGAAACAATTCAGGCCGATGCTGCAGACATCCTGCACCTCGTGATGCCGCGCCGGGTCCTTGATGGCCACCCAGGGCTGTTTTTCATCGATGTACTGGTTGGCCTTATCGGCCAATGCCATGATGTCACGCATCGCCTTGCCGAATTCGCGATTCTCGTAATAACCGGCGATCGTCTCTGCAGCGTCAAGGTTTTGCTGGCTCAGCTTGTTGCTGGAGAGTTCAGCGGCAAGCTTGCCATCGAAAGTCTTGTTAATAAAACCCGCGCAACGACTGGCGATGTTTACCAGCTTGCCGACCAGGTCGGAATTGACCCTGGTGGTGAAATCCTCGAGGTTCAAATCGATGTCATCGATACCAGGCCCGAGTTTGGCGGCAAAATAATAACGCAGGTACTCGGGGTTTAAGTGTTCGAGATAGGTGCGCGCCATGATGAAAGTGCCGCGCGACTTGGACATCTTCTGCCCATCCACGGTGAGAAATCCATGGCAGTAAACCGCGCTTGGCTTGCGGAAGCCGGAACCGTGTAGCATGGCAGGCCAGAACATGGTGTGAAAGCGCGCGATGTCCTTGCCGATGAAATGATGGAGTTCCGCCTTGCTATCCCTGTTCCAGTAGTAGTCAAAATCGTTGTCGGTGGCCTCGCACCAGTTCTTGAAACTGGCCATGTAACCAATCGGTGCATCCAGCCAGACGTAGAAATATTTTCCCGGTGCGTCCGGAATTTCAAAACCCCAGTAGGGTGCGTTGCGTGAAATATCCCAGTCATTGAGCCCTTCTTCGAGCCATTCGTTCATCTTGTTGGCGATTTCGGTTTGCACATGCCCGGCATCGAACCAGGCTTTGAGCATGTCCTCGAAATCTTCCAGCTTGAAGAAGTACTGTTCAGAATCCTTTTCGATCGGGGTCTCACCGCTGACCACCGATACTGGATTTTTCAGGTCGGTCGGCGCATAGGTAGCGCCGCAATTTTCGCAATTGTCACCGTACTGGTCTGCGGTTCCACAATTGGGGCATTCACCCTTGATGAAACGATCCGGCAAAAACATTTCCGCCTTTGGATCGTAAGCCTGCGAAATGACGCGCGTACGGATATGCCCGGCCTCGCGCAGTTGGGTATAGATGTATTCGGCGAAATATCGATTCTCCTCCGAATGGGTACTGTAGTAGTTATCAAACGCAACTCCGAAATCGGTAAAATCCTGCAGGTGTTCCTTGTGCATGCGTTCGATCAGTACTTCCGGGGTAACACCTTCGGCCTGGGCGCGTAGCATGATCGGTGTACCATGCGCATCATCTGCGCACACGTAGGTGCATTCGTGGCCACGCAGTTTTTGGAAGCGTGCCCAGATGTCGGTCTGCACGTACTCGAGCATATGACCGATATGGATCGGGCCGTTAGCATAGGGTAGGGCGCTGGTCACCACTATCTGGCGGGGATTGGAACTCATCTGGTAGGCTGATTTGACAAAACACGACATTTTAGGTGCTGTACAGGACGCTGTATAGAACATTCACACAAAAACTAAGTGATATTTGGTAACCGGCTCGGGTAAAATGCGCGCTCTCTACTGCAAATCCAGACACAACGAATACCTATGGCGATTGATAAATCACAAATTGAAGCGAAACTGGCACAGGTGCTTGACCCCAACATGGAAACCGACCTGGTCGCCAGCAAGGCCGTTAAATCGGTCGAACAGGATGGCGATAACTGGAAAATCGAAATCCAGCTGGGCTATCCGGCGGCTGGTTTTTTCGATGAACTGAAGCAGAAAATTAATGCCGCGCTGGGCGATATCGCCGGTCTCGGCGAGGTCGATGTAACCGTGTCGAGCCGAATCAAGTCACACGCTGTGCAGCAGAACCTGAAACCACTGGAAGGCATCAAGAATGTCATCGCGGTAGCGTCGGGCAAGGGCGGGGTGGGTAAATCTACGACCGCGGTTAATCTCGCGCTGGCGTTACAGGCGGAAGGTGCCAGGGTCGGTATACTCGACGCCGATATATACGGCCCCAGTATTCCGCGCATGCTCGGCTGCCAGGGTCAACCCGAGTCCTCCGATGGCAAGAGCCTCGAGCCGATGATCGGGCATGGCATCCAGTCGATGTCTATCGGCTACCTGGTCGAAGAGGACACGCCGATGATCTGGCGCGGACCGATGGTGACCCAGGCGTTAGAGCAGTTACTTAATGACACTCGCTGGGATGACGTCGATTACCTGATTATCGATTTGCCACCCGGAACCGGCGACATCCAGTTAACCCTGGCGCAGCGTATTCCTGTCAGTGGCGCGGTCATTGTTACTACCCCGCAGGACATCGCGCTGCTCGATGCGCGTAAGGGGTTGAAAATGTTTGAAAAGGTTGAAGTGCCGGTGCTCGGCATCATCGAGAACATGAGTATTCATATCTGTAGCCAGTGCGGCCATAGCGAACATATTTTCGGTGAAGGTGGCGGGGCCCGCATGTCCGCAGATCACGGTGTCGATTTGCTTGGATCGCTGCCGCTAGATATTCGAATTCGGGAACAGGCAGACAGTGGTAATCCTACCGTGGCGGCGATGCAGGATAGCCAGATTGGTGTTATTTACCGTGCTATCGCGCGCAAAACTGCAGCCAAGCTCGCCACCAAGGCACGCGATCATTCAGCGGCTTTCCCGAACATCGTTATTCAGAACAACTGAAACACTCTCCCAGAGCCTTATTTGACAGGTTCAGGACTGACTGGATTGCCGGAATTCAGTAAGTGAAGGTAATCGGTTTTAACAGATGTCAGCTAACGGTACGTTATTAGTTGCAGGGGAATGCTTGCCTTAATGATAGCAAAACATAATAGGAGGCTGGTTTATCCAATTGTTGAGAATTATCGTTCATGTACGTAACGGCAGTTTTCTCTAACTGGCTGCTGGTTACATTTTTCGACAGGCAATACCTCCTCATGTTGGTCTCTGAATCCAGCATCTGTGCAGCGTCGGTAACACCTAGTACATAACCAACACAAACATTCTGGTCGGCGACTGAATCACTCTCGCACAAGCTCAATAACTTGTTTGCAGACATGTAATATCCCGCGTTGGCTGGATTGATAACGGACATTGCAGCGATGGTGATGAAAGCTAATATTGTTAATTTCATATTCATATCTTTGAACAACGCCCTATTGAGATTAGTGGGGTATGGGATTTGTCATCGGCTGTGCTGTCCCAATATCCGCTCATATACGTCATCAGGAATCTCCCGGATTTGGTGGAGAACT
>JBATHL010000246.1:0-11138 GCA_049666745.1 Gammaproteobacteria bacterium | reverse complement strand
GTTGCCAGCGATCCCACATCTCTGCTTTCTGTTCTGCGTTGTAATATATTCGAGGTCTAAGGGCCATTGTCCACACTCCATCTTTCGCTCTAAAGATAAAGTGTTGCGTCGATCAGTTGAAATCGCCCCCAAAAATGGACGCTAAGGATTCACGCAGTGAGTGGTTCGTCCTGGATTGCCGTTAGTCGAAATCCATGGCTTAATTAAAAACAGTCGTTTATTCTCCCTGGATTCTTATCTTGGTTGAAGTCGTTTATGGGTAAAGCATCCGCAATTCCGCTAGAGCTTGTCGATGAGATACGCAGCAAGGCGTTGCACGCGTCCAAGCCGCGCAGTTTGACGTCCAGGCAACGCGACTCGTTGTTCGAGAAAATCAAGATCTTGCTCGTAAAGAGGAATGCGGTACTCATCACGCATTATTATGTCGATGAGCAGCTGCAGATCCTGACGGATGCCACTGGCGGCTACGTCGGTGATTCGCTGGGTATGGCTGATTACGGTAACCGTCATCCCGCAACCACGCTGGTCGTAGTAGGGGTGCGTTTCATGGGCGATTCAGCAAAGATTCTCAACCCGGAAAAACGCGTGATCATGCCGGATCTGGCTGCCGAGTGCTCACTCGATCTGAGCTGTCCGATCGAGAGCTTCAGTGCCTTCTGCGACCAGCACCCCGACAGGACCGTGATGGTCTATGCTAACACCAGTGCCGAGGTCAAGGCGCGCTCTGACTGGGTGGTTACTTCATCAAATGCGGTCGATATCGTAGCCCACCTGCACGCCAGAGGTGAGAAGATTATCTTTGCACCTGATCGTCATCTCGGCACTTATGTGCAGAAACAGACCGGTGCCGACATTCTCAACTGGCAAGGTTTCTGTGTCGTACATGATGAGTTCAAGGCAAGCTCACTGCGGCAACTGATGCAGGAGCACCCTGATGCCGAGGTTATTGCGCACCCGGAGTCGCCTACCGAGGTGCTTGATATGGCGAGTGCGGTTGGTTCCACGACGCAGCTGATCAATGCTGCGAAAGCATCCACAGCGAAAACCCTGATCGTTGCAACCGATTTTGGCCTTTTTCACAAGATGCACGAAGCGGCTCCCGGTAAAAAACTGATTGCTGTGCCAACAGGTGGCGACAGCGCATCCTGTGTCAGTTGTGCCCATTGTCCATGGATGGCAATGAACAGCCTGGATAACCTTGCCGCGGTTCTGGAAGATGAGCATGATGTTAGCCATGAGATCCATATCGACGAGTCGCTACGCAAGAAAGCGTTGAAACCGATCGAGCGTATGCTTGAATTTTCCCGCTCACAGGGCAAAGTCTGACTTCACGGACTATCCCGCATAACTCACCAGATAGACAAGCCCTCGCTCACAAAGATATGTGCATGAAGAGTTTGGATATTACTAACTACCAGCCTGGACGATCGCCCGGGTCGGGAGTATTTCACCTCTCAGCATAATCATCTTGAAAATCCCACAGTAGCCAATTTCCTAAGTGTCCGTATATGGACTCCTCCTCGTTTGCAAGTAATCGGTTTGTGCAAGCGCAATGAAAATGAAGGCACCACCCCATATTGCGCCGACAAAGAATAGCCTGCCGACATCAAACAGGGTGGGTCGCCTGATTGGATTTAACATCGGCGCAGTGTAGTTGCAAAGTGATTTAAAGGCGAAAATTCAATGCGAATTTCATCTGGCCTATGTCCATATGCTGAATTTCTGGGTCAGTTTGAGTAAACTGAGGACTTTGCTCGAAGAGTCATAAGCCCATGCCAGAATTCGATGCCGGAAAAGTTGGTGAAATTCACCAGCATCTGCACAGCCACCTGCCGTCCGAGTCTGCGCTGCGCGTCAAGGCGCTGGAGACATTGCTGGTGGACAAGGGCCTGGTTAACCCGCAAACGATTGACGCCTGGATCGAGGCTTATACTGACGAGATAGGACCCAAGCGCGGCGCCAGGGTGGTGGCAAAAGCCTGGTGCGATGCAGCATACAAAAACCGCTTGCTGCACGATGCCCCGGCGGCGATCGATGAACTCGGATTTCTCGGCAAGGCCACTGCGCATCTCAAAGTGGTAGAAAATACCGACCAGGTGCACAACCTGGTCGTGTGCACCCTGTGCTCCTGCTATCCGTTTTCCATTCTGGGCATCGCGCCTGCCTGGTACAAGGCAGCGGCCTATCGCTCACGTGCAGTGCGTGAGCCGAGAGGGGTGCTCGCCGAATTCGGGGTTGCCATCGACGATGATGTCGAGGTGCGAGTCTGGGATAGCACGGCAGAACTGCGTTACCTGGTATTGCCGCAACGTCCCGCGGGTAGCGAGGGCATGACCGAGGATCAACTGGTCGAGCTGGTATCGCGTAACTCGATGATCGGTACCGATCGCGACTTGGGTGCAGATTCAAAGGGCACAGACTAATGGATGGAATTCACGATCTTGGCGGTAAGCAAGGTTACGGTCCGATCGAGGTTGACGACGATGAAAGTCCCTTTCACCACGACTGGGAAGGTCGCGAATGGGGAATTGCACAATGCGCCCGCACCCCGGGTATCACCATCGACTGGTGGCGTCATTGCCGTGAACTGATCATGCCCGAAGATTATCTCGGTCGACCTTATTTTGATTCCTGGGCGCAAACCGATTTTGCGACCTATATCGAAGCCGGCTGGATCACACTGGACGAAATCGACGCCGGTAAATCACTGACCGACGATACTAATTTTGGTAACCCTGTGACTGCGATGACGTTACAGCAGGTACTGCAGGAAGATCACGATCACGCTGTCCGCTTCGATGCCGAGATAGGTGTTCCGCCTGCATTTTCCGTCGGCTCGCAGGTGGTTACTTCCAGTCATGGCAATAGTGGACATACCCGGTTGCCGCAGTATGCGCGCGGCCGTTGTGGAAGCGTAAATGCCTATAACGGAGCGCACGTGTTCCCCGATCTGTCTGCCGAGGGTAAGGAGATTCATCAGCATTGCTATAACGTCTGCTTCGCGGCCGCCGAGTTATGGCCAGAGGTCGAGAACAGTCGCGACAAGGTGTACCTCGATCTCTGGGAAAGTTATCTTGCCCTGGCCTGACTATGGATGAGCAGGACTCGAAATCACTAAAGCCGCTCGCCAGTGTTGATGGAGAGCCGGCTTTCGCGGAAGCCTGGCAGGCCGAGGCCCTGGCGATCGCCGATACACTGGTGCAAAACGGACTGTTTAGTGCTGGCGCCTGGTCCGCTGCGCTCGGCGAGGCGTTGCAGCAAGCCGCAAGCAGTGGTGCCAGCGATGATCAGGAAACCTATTACTGCTGCGTGTTAAGCGCGCTCGAAGGCCTGGTTGCCAGGCATAGCGCAATCGATCAGCAGGCGATGGCTGGTAAACGCAAGGACTGGGAAGCGGCCTACCTGTCGACCCCGCATGGGCAGCCCGTAAAACTGAAAACCGACGCGTAAATCTAACTGGATATCACCCGCAGCAAGGAACCTTCGAGATGTTCCAGTGTGAGGTAGAGCCCGGCGCCTGCAACCATGGCGCCCGCCAGCCGAGGTTGGATCGCGCTCGCCCGGGAGACCTTCCACAAGCTTGCGCACACCCAGCCTGCAGTAAGTGCCACTGCATACTGAATAATGCCCAGCCCCAACAGGTAACCGATGAGAACCTGGGCGCCGAATCCGGCCTCCTGGCTGGCGAGTGATTCGCCAAGTGCCGCGCCGTGAAATATTCCGAAACCGGCAAAGCTAAGCAGGACTGTGCTCAAACCGAATTGCCGACCGCAAAGCAGCATGCTACCGAGCACCAGTAGCGAGATAGCGATCATCAGTTCGCTGGCCGGCACCGAAGTCCACAGTGCGGTGACCAGGCAACCGCCTGTCATCGCGGCGATATAGGCCAGTGGTGCAAGTAAATTGCGACCGGTAAACACCGCGGCAATACCAGCCAGTACGACAAAGAATAAATGATCGAAACCCAGTAACGGGTGTCCGACGCCGGATAACAATCCGTGGGCGAAGGTTTCCAGCGGCATCCCGGCGAGTGGATGGTGGGCAAACGCTGGAGCAGCTACCAACGATATGATTAAACCAGGTATTATTTTTTTCATGAACTTAACCTTTCGTCTATTGATGGGTGCGCAATGGCGAGCGCTGGATGATCAGGATGGTTAACAACGGCACGATTAAACCAATCAACGCGACGAGGATCAATAGCCATCCCAGTTCGCTGTAGTCTGCCGCGGTGCTGATCACATCGGTTACCCGGTCCCGGACTTCGCGGGTTACCAGGTAAATCTCGTTCAAATACCTGGTGCCGAGGCTTGCCGCCGATAAAGCCAGGTTGGTAAAGGATGCCATGACCGCAAAAAATGTGGCTTTCAGATGCGGGGGAGCGTTCTTCGCGATCCAGGCCAGCATCGGTATCATTGCAATCTGGCCGAGTGGTGACTCGATCGCGGTGTCGATAATCGCGATAAAGCGCGCATCGACAACGCCCCCGGTGCGCGCTGCGGTCCATTCGTGAAGCCCGTAGTAAAGCCCTATGTTGGGTAGCGACAGAATTCCCGCCGCGATGGTCAGCGCCGCGACCACGAAGGCAATTGAATGCCTCGCCATCATCGGACGCAGTACCACCATGCCGGCCAGGGTGAGGAAGGACGCAATCAGCGACAATACCGACAGAAACCGCTGGTCGAATCCGAGTACGTCGATTTCGAACCAGCCGGCACCGGGGCCGGGCAGGGGAACCGCGCGAAACACGAAGATGATAACCGCGGTGCCGACCAGCATCTTGCGTGCCGCGGGCTCGAGTTCGAGCAACAGCCGGTACATCAGGAACAAAATGATACTCATCGAACCCAGGAAAATAATTTCCTGGGCGAATGGCACCTGGCTAACACCCATGGACACTGTGAATATTGCAAACACCAGGCTGCCGCCGAGAATCCACCAGTTCGGGCTGGTCTCTCCCCCCGGTGCAAACAGCAGCTGGTCGATGCTGGAGTGGTCATGCCCCTGTTCCTCCAGCTCCCGGGCGCGGCGGCGCAGTAAAATGCCGCCCAGAATGACGCCGCTGATCGAAATCAGCGGAATGATCAGTGCCAGCAGGTAGATATCGGCGTAGATCGCGACCTTCATCTCTTCCGACATGTCCTCGACCCCGCTGAACATGGTGATATTCAGCGCGGCAACGGCAACCAGGCCGCCGATGATTGCCACCCGGCCCAGGGTTTGCATCGTCGTGTGCATTAACTTGATTTCGCTATCCGGGTAGGGCTTACCGTTTTCGTCAATGGTCGGCACCGCTTCCACCGTCATCGCGTCGGCGACTACGTCCTGTACCACGTAGCCGGTCGGCGCCAGTATGGTGGCGATGACGAACCAGGCTTCGACTTTCATGATCCCGGCCATTGCCTCGGTGTGCGCGATAATGCCGTACATGATCAGGATACTGAGTGCGATCAGGCTGGCGCCGATGTAAACCAGCAACGCTTTGCGCCGCCAGATCAGGTCGACGAGGTGGCCCAGCGGCATCTTAAGCGTCCATGGAATGCCCGCCCAGAAGGCGAGGCCGGCGAGAAAGGCGGCCGACAGATCGAGGTATTCCTTGATAAAAAAGGTGCCGACGATCGAAGTCAGTCCCGACACTCCGGCGGCAAGATATACCATTAGCGGGGGCAGGTAGGACCAACGGAACTGTCGACCAAGATCGAGAAAGGTATCGTCGATCCATTGCCACACAGGATTATCAGTCATACATTTACCCTTGTTGAAAATGGGAGTTTAAGCCGGGGTTGGTTTAAAGGTCAAAATGATTGTTCCTGATTCGATCGGAGGTAACAGATTAGTCACTCAAAAACATAAACAACGCCGATAGTGTCACCACGGATATGGCTGTTGACAAGACGATCGCAGCACTACTGCGGGTAACGAAAGTCCGGTATTGCTGCGCCAGCACGAATACCGGAACCCCACTCGGCAATGCCGCCTGGACCACGGCAACGACGGGTAAAATTCCTTCGAGTTCAAATACCCGGTAGGCCAGCCACCAGGTAATCAGGGGATGCAGGATCAGCTTGGCGCAAATAAGCCAACTGATCTCGGCGGTGGCACCGCGCACCGAGCAACCGGCGATAAAAAGCCCGGCGGCGAAAAGGGCGCAGGGAACAAAGGCACCGCCTAATAATTCGAAGAACGTCGTGACTGGCAAGGGGACGTCGATACCAGCGGCGGACACCGACAGTCCGACCATTACCGCGATGACCGGTGGTCGCGTGACCACTGTAAATAGCGGTGACCAGACGCGCAAGCGACTGCCCTGATTGCGATCAATTTCAGCGAGTATAATCGCCAGCGGTGCGAATACGAGACCGGTAATGATGGCACCGATGATACCGGGCACCCTGCCAGCATCGCCGAATACAGTCAGGATCAATGGTAACCCGATATAAGCGGTACTTGAGTACATCGCGGTCAGTCCATGCAAACTGATCGCGGTCAGGCTACCCGGAAATACGAATCGGGCCACTGTCATACCGATGCAAAACATCGCCAGCATTCCGCCGCCCAGCGCGCCGATGTAATGCCAGTTGAAGAATTCGGCAATCGTGATACTGGATAACGACGCGAAAATTAACGCGGGCAGGGCGATGACGAAGACGAAGCGGCTTAGAACTTCACTCGCTGTCGCGGGCAGCAGTTTGAATCGACCGGTAATATATCCTGCAACCATGATGGCGAATAGCGGCAGGATAGTGTTAATGGCGAGATTGCCCAGGACCCGTCTCCGGTCAGTCAGTAACCGCAGGTTAAGAGCACGCCACATGAAAGTCCAGAGGGCTTGTGGCCTGTCTGTTTTCTACTTTGCAGCAGGTGACGGCTGTCCTGCCGAATTGTTACGGGATAAGAGTTGCCTGGAAGACGTGTTCCGTCGAATCACCGAATACTAGACCGGGCAGGGCATGCGCATGTCGGGGGCCTGAATCGGACGCCGGGCCTGCTTCCACCATAGTGGGTTACTCGCCTGAGCGACAATTTCATTATGATCGCGATATTCTTGTTGCTGGATAAAACCCCAGTCCTTGGCTTTGGGTGCATGTATAAAGAGGCTCCAGCATTCCCTGTTTTGCGGAATGTTGACTCGATGAAATACCTCTCCGGAAATAAAATTGAAGCGTCCGGGACGCAGCCAGCGGCTATGCAGTGCATTATCCGCCCTCGCATCGAGCATCCGTGTCTCTTCGTAGGAACCGCACAGCAACAGTGACAAGGCATGTTTCCATGGATGATTGTGCAAACCCCTGCCGGGATCGCTGGCGACAAAGCGGTGTAAATACGCCTGGTAACCAAACGGCAGGCGCAGCAAATGATAACGTTCCAGATAGGGTTGCTGGTCGGGTCCGTTAATCACCCGGCAGCGACAGAAGGCGGACAACTTGTACAGTAATATATTTGACCAGGTCATTTGCGTTCTCTTCGGTTTGATCTCGCTATTATGGTGGTACTGGTGGCTCACAGGACGAGCCACAGAAGTCCATTACCTGTTCGGTTTGAAGCTAGGTCGCTTTTGGCAGGGCCGAAGCGTCTGCAGGCATGGTTTCCGCCTGGTGGACGGTAAGCTGCGCAAACGGGATAACCCAGCCCTCCCGATTGCATATGTCCACGCAGGTTTGCTGGATCAAGCGTCTTATGGCGAAGTATGAACCTGCACTGCGTCCATCCATCGTGGCATAGATCAGGTAGTCGAGGGAACTGGCGCTCGCTTCGTTGAAACTCACCTGCAGGTTTTGCAGATCCTTACCGAAGTCGGCCTGCTCGAAGGCTGTAACAAGCCCCTCCTCGAAACGCGTCGGCACGCGTTCCAGCGATATTTCCTGGTGTTGATAGTCGATTCCAAAAATTATCATAACGCCAAAACCCTCGCGCGACAGATTTCGTACATTGAGTTGTAAAAAATCCGCGCTTCGATATTGCACGATACTGCCAATCACTTTGATATGGACCAGTTCCACCGTCTGCTGCTGCACCTGGCCGAAACTGCCGTCCGGCAGCAACAGGTAATCTCCGGCACTGCAGGGGAACCACTCGTCTTCTGTAGCGGGACGTGAAATCAGGTGAGCGAGTTCCGCAAGAGGTAGCCGGATGACACCCTGGAGTTCGGGATTGCGTAAATGCGAATTCAGATTGAGACTAACGATCCGAAACGGCAGTCCGTTGTAAATTACCCTCTCACCTTCGCGAGCCGCGCCGGCATTCAGCAACAACCGGGCTTCCATGATGTAACCCGGAAGGAAGCGCCAGGCGCCGAGGCTGAGCATCACCAGCGCAATCATCGTCAATGACAGCAACAACAAATCGCCACGCACATAGAATACCGACAGCACGGCCAGCGTGATCAGGAGGATGGTCAACAGGTGGTAGCCATAAAGCAGGAGGCGCATCCTGGCCGCCCGGTTCGTGCTTTGTGCGGGTTGTCGCCCGGTACTGGCCAGTCTGCGCAGTAAGCGCATTGTGAACCAAACCGCGATGGCGACTATCAGCGCGAGCAGCAGCGTCAGTCCGCGTCCGAGGACGAACTCCTGCACGATAAGACCCAGTGTTTCGAATACTTTGAAATCTTCTGTTTCGAGGTTGCGCAACTCATGGCGAGTAATTTCCAGGGATCGCTCGATATCGCCGCCGCGCTCCTGCCAGACGGTGAATAATTCGGCCAGCCCATCCTTGACTGTTGCAGGCAACTCGTATTGCCTGTAGTCGGAAATCGACTCGATCGCCGTCCTGATAACTTCTAGTTGCTGCTCCTGCAGGGCGATGGTACGACGCAACTCTTCCAGTCTGCGAGGCTTCTCGGTCGCATCTTTCAGGCTGTCCAGAATCGGTTTGGCGATTTGCGCCAGTTCATCGCGCAAGTCGAGATTGGTACTCTCGGCATCGGCCTGGTCGCGCAGGCTCGCACCGCTTACGGCTATGCTCTCGAAGGATTTCGTAAGTGCATCGATGGTTTCCCGCAGGTCGGCGATCTGTTCGTTTATCTTCGCCTTGTCAATTTCATCGGCGGATGCCCGCTGCTCCAGCAGGTCTCTTACCCGCGCGCGTTTGTCTTCCAGCGCTTCCTTGATTGCGAGCAGTTTACGTACCGCCTGCGCAGGTCGTGATTCGGGCGTTGGTGACGACTCGGATATTGCCTCGCTCGAGTCAGTCGCGGCTGTGTTGGCCTGCGCCAGGACCGTCTGCTGGACCAGCAAGGTCGCGAACAGGATAAAGCACGTGATGATATTTCTTATCAAGGGTTTACCTCGAAACCAGTTACAGGGTGGTTGCAAAAATGAGCTGGATAAAATACTGCGTCGCGAAATTCTTCGGTGACATGTCAATCAGGAATATCCGACGCTCTCTGCCAAATCCCAGCTTATATCATTGATTCACCAACATTTCACTTCTTGCGCTACTACCTGCTTCGTTGATGAACCCCTGGGAATTTAATTCAACACGATAGCACCCATGTTATCATTGTTTTTTGTGGCTCATAAAATGAGCCATATGCGCGCCGAGCAGAATACATGGACCGCACCGAACGTTTTCACCTGATCGACCAGATGCTGTGCAATCGACGCGTGGTAACGCGCGCCCAGTTTCTCGAAGCGCTCGAAGTCTCCCCGGCGACGTTTAAACGCGATCTCGAGTACCTGCGTGATCGACTCGCGGCGCCGATCGTCTGGGATCACGAGCGGCGCGGTTATTGCTATGAGCAGGGCGAGGGCGGGGAACAGTTCCAGCTGCCCGGTCTGTGGTTTAACACCAGTGAAATCCAGGCCTTGTTGAGCATGGACGCATTGCTGCAAAACCTGCAACCCGGAGTACTATCGAGCCATATCGAACCGCTGCGCTCCCGCATCCGCATGCTGCTCGACGACGGCGATCATAGCGTCGACGAGATTTCACGTCGCATTCGTATCGTTCCACTCGCGGCGAAGGCTTACCGCAGTGAGAATTTCCAGAGTCTTTGCCAGGCGCTGCTGTCGCGTAAATGCGTCGACATGACTTACTACAGCCGTCCCACCGACAGCAGCAGCGAGCGGCGCGTGTCGCCGCAGCGGTTGATCTATTACCGCGACAACTGGTATCTCGACGCCTGGTGCCACCTGCGCAGCGGCTTGCGCAGCTTTTCGATCGATGCGATCCAGGCACTGCAAATTGCCAACGAGTCTGCGATCGAGGTCGGCGAGGCCGAGTTGAACCGTGAACTCGAAAGTGGTTACGGTATCTTTTCCGGTGCCGCAACCCGCCAGGCGGTGCTGCGCTTCAGCCCGCAGCTGGCGCGCTGGGTATCGCGCGAAACCTGGCATCCGGAGCAGAGCAGTGACTATGACAGCCAGGGGTTTTATATTCTGCGCGTACCCTATAGTCAGGATACCGAGCTGGTGATGGATATTCTGAAACACGGCGCTGAGGTCGAGGTGCTCGAACCGAAAGAGTTGCGCGAGCGGGTAAAACAACGCATCGACGCGATGCAGGCTTTATACAACAGGAACTGAAACGCTTACCAGAGCGAGATTTCAATATTATCGAGCAGACGGGTCTCACCAATAGCCGCGGTGACCAGGATGACCAGGTCGCGGTCTTCGGTGGTAGCGGGCAGCAGGGTTTCGGCGTTACAGATAGAGAAATAATCGGTTTTGAAACCGGCATCGTCGAGGCTTGTAATCGCGCGTGCCTGCAGCTTTTCGAAATCGCGTCCACCCTGTTCGATCTGTTGCGCGGTCTGCTGCAGCTGCTGGTAAATCAGTGCGGCTTTTTCAGTCTGTGCCGGGTCAAGATACTGGTTACGCGAACTGGTAGCGAGACCTGACGCTTCCCGGGTGGTTTCCTGGCCGATGATTTGTACGTCGAGGTTGAAATCCTCGACCATCTTGCTGATTACGCGGTATTGCTGGTAATCCTTCTTGCCGAACACCGAGACGTCGGGTTTGACGATATTGAACAGTTTCAACACCACGGTGGCGACCCCGGTAAAGTGCCCCGGTCGATGCGCCCCTTCGTAGTGATTGGTAAGATCGGTGACCTGCACATGACTTATTTTATCGAGGCCTTCGGGATAGAGCTCGGAAGCGGTCGGCAGGTAAACCAGGTCGCAGCCGATCGCCTCGAGC
>JBATHL010000245.1:0-1913 GCA_049666745.1 Gammaproteobacteria bacterium | reverse complement strand
GGCTTATGGTGTGAAGTCTTCCCTGTTGGAGGAATTGCGGCATAAAACAACGATCGTCTACGATTTGAATTTCGCCTCTATCCAGGATGAATACCAATACCTGATTAATCGCACCTATCACTACCTTGAGTTGGTTCATTTCGCGCTGTCTAAAAGTGAGGCCGACGATCAAACTCAAAAGCTGATAGATAATTACATTTATCGTTCGATGGTTAATCTCGAAGATGCCGAGAATTTTGAAAGCGATGGCAATTTTTCTGAAGCCATTCCGGTGTTAAACCAGTCGATCACCCAGTTATCTTCGGTGTTGAAAATCCTGGGGATCAAAATTTGACGCAAATAATTATGAACAAACTTTTAATTTCGACAATTTTGATGCTGTTATTAAGCATCCCGATGGGTAATGCCTACGCACAGGCAACCCGGCAAAGCGTGGAAGATCGGATGCCTTATATTGAAAAACTGTTGAATCAGTCGTCAGCTACCAGGCAGGTCATAAACAGTAGCAGCAGTGAGGCAAAACAAAAACGCGAACAAGCACTCGAATTGTATCGGCAGGCCAATGAAAAACATAGCCAGGGTGATAACCAGGCCGCTGCCGAGTTATTGAAACAGTCTTCAGGTTTAATGTTTGAGGCGATTAAAATGTCGACTCCGACATCAATGGGCGAAGATCAGATCATTGCCAATTATGGTCAGCGCAGGGAATCGGTGGTGGCCTTGAGGGATGCTTTTAACCGGATTTCCGATGAAAATAATGAAATAGAAGACAAGCGTAAGGTGAATGCTCAATTGGAGGAGATAACCGGAAATGCGGATAAATTATTGCAGCAGGGCCAGAATGCCGAGGCCAGAATTGAAATCGATAAGGCGTATCATTTGTTACAGGTTTCCATCGAGTCCATCCGATCGGGCCAGACATTAGTGCGTTCGCTGCAGTTCGAATCGAAGCAGGATGAGTATCTTTACGAAATTGATCGAAATGATACGCATAGTATGCTGATTAGTTTACTGGTAGATGAAAAACTGAAATCAGATGCCATGCAGGAAAAAGTAGTTGATTTCGTTGCGGCGGCTGATCAGTTTCGACAACAGGCAGAAGCCTATGCGGGTGATGGTGCCTTCGACCAGGCGATTGAATTGCTCGAGATGTCGACCGCGGAACTCGTGCGGGCGATTCGCAGCGCCTGGATTTATATTCCTGGATAATCAAGCTGGTGATTTATGAAATTGAAATACTGCTTCCATGTCATCCCGCTAAGCCTGGTGTTTGGCGCACTGGCGGCGCAGCAACTCTGGGAACCACTGGCTGAAGACGGCTTGCACGATCCCGAAGGTCCAGCCATCGGAGTTCTGCAAGAGCCTGTCGATGCGCTCTCTTTGCTGCCCGGGGATGGCGTCGGCAACAAGGTATCCTGGGTCAGGGCATTGCGCGAACAATACATCGAGCCACGAACCAATATATTCCCGGAAACCAGAATCGAGATTATCGATCTGGACATTGTGATGGAAAAAACCGGTGAAATGCCGCTAGTCCGATTTCCTCACAAGCCACATACCGAATGGCTGGATTGCAAAAATTGTCACGATAAGATATTCATCAAAAAGGTTGATGCCAATCCAGTCAACATGCTCGCTATTCTGAATGGCCAGTATTGTGGTGTCTGCCATGGCGCCGTGGCATTTCCTTTGACCGAATGCAATCGTTGTCATAGCCTTGTGAGAAGTTCTTTTTTGGGACAGCCAGGTGCACAACCGGTTAAATCTTCGGGCACATCATCTACACCGAATTCGCAATGAGTGATGGGGTCTGAGTAGTCAATTATGGCGAAATTTGTATTATTAAGGAGCAAGCTGGCGTTAATCCTGTTGGTATTATGTATTTCCACTATGGTTGGTGCCGAGTATGGGGA
>JBATHL010000244.1:0-12162 GCA_049666745.1 Gammaproteobacteria bacterium | reverse complement strand
GTCTTCGAGCAGGAAGCTCCGCAGTTGTTCGGAGCGGCTGGGGTGGCGCAGTTTGCGCAGGGCCTTTGCTTCGATCTGCCGGATGCGTTCGCGGGTGACATCGAACTGTTTGCCCACTTCTTCCAGCGTGTGATCGGTGTTCATGTCGATACCGAAACGCATGCGCAGCACCTTGGCTTCACGCGGGGTCAGGCTCGAAAGGATTTCACGGGTCGATTCGGACAGTCCGGCGTTGGTCGCGGTGTCGGCTGGCAACAGCACGTTGGTGTCTTCGATGAAATCACCGAGGTTTGAATCTTCGTCGTCACCGATCGGGGTTGCCATCGAAATCGGTTCCTTGGAAATCTTCAGCACCTTGCGGACCTTGTCTTCAGGCAGGTCCATACGCTCAGCCAGTTCTTCCGGCTGCGGGTCACGGCCGAGTTCCTGCAGCATCTGGCGCGAAATCCGGTTCAGCTTGTTGATGGTTTCGATCATGTGCACCGGAATGCGGATGGTGCGTGCCTGGTCCGCGATCGAGCGCGTGATCGCCTGGCGAATCCACCAGGTTGCATAGGTCGAAAACTTGTAACCACGACGGTACTCGAACTTGTCGACCGCTTTCATCAGGCCGATGTTGCCTTCCTGGATCAGGTCGAGGAACTGCAGCCCGCGGTTGGTGTACTTCTTCGCAATCGAAATAACCAGGCGCAAATTGGCCTCGATCATTTCTTTCTTCGCGCGGCGCGCTTTGGCTTCACCAATCGACATCTTGCGATTGATTTCCTTGATCTCGTGAATCGACAGGTTGGACGCTTTCTCGATGTTCTTCAGCCGCTTCTGGTAGCGCTGAATTTCATCCTTGCAGGCTTCCAGGGTTTTGGAATATTTTTCGCCTGCCTTCAGGTGGTTATTGATCCAGTTCAGGTTGGTTTCGTTTGCCTTGAAGGTTTCGATGAAGGTTTTGCGTGGCATGTTTGCCTGCTTCACGCAGATATCGAGAATGGTGCGCTCGTTGGTGCGGATGCGGTTGATGATGTCTTTCAGGTTCGCGCCGAGCCGGTCAATAAACAGTGGCAGCAGCTTTATTTCCATCAAGTCATTGACCGCACGATTCATATTACGCTCGTATCCCCTGACGTCATCCTTGGCGATACAGTTCATCGCACGGTTAAAAGCCCGTTCGATGGTGGTAAAGCGTTTTTCGGCTTCTTCCGGATCGGGACCGGTATCTTCGACTTCGGCTTCTTCATCGTCGTCACTGGCCTGTGCGGCAGCCGGCAACGGAATCGAGTTCGGGTCTTCGTTGGGGTCGACAAAGCCCACCATCAAGTCGCTGAGCTTGGCTTCTTCTTCGCGCACTTCGTTATAACGATCAAAGATCATGCGCATCGTATCGGGATAACGTGCCAGCGAGCTGATCGCCTGGTTGAGGCCGTTTTCGATGCGGCGCGCGATCTTGATTTCGCCTTCACGGGTCAACAGTTCGACCGTACCCATTTCGCGCATATACATGCGTACCGGGTCGGTGGTGCGTCCAAATTCGCTATCCAGCGAGGCCAGTGCCGCGGCCGCTTCCTCGGCAGCATCCTCGTCCGGCTCGGTTTCGGTATCGCTGAGAATATCGGTCGCTTCGGCAGGCGCAGACTCATGGACCTTGATGCCCATGTCGTTAATCATGCGGATAATATCTTCAATCTGCTCCGGTTCGACGATGCCTTCAGGCAAGTGATCGTTTACTTCGGTGTAGGTCAGAAAGCCCTGTTCCTTGCCTTTAGCAATGAGTTCTTTGAGCCGGGATTGCTGATCTTGATCCATGTTGCCTCGAATTAGTGAAAGTTGCAGGTGAACCACCCAGTATATAAGACTTTTTTTGGTTTTTCCAAGCTAACGACTGACTTAAATTTGATTTGTGAACAATTTTTTGTGTTCCAGCTTTTCCGCTTCCGACAGCGTTTCACCGGACTGCAATTTTGAAATCAGTTGCTTTTGGCGGTGGTCAATATACTGTTTTTGCAGACGTTGTAAACAATCGGCAAACATCAGGTCGAGACTCTCGTCATTTTCGATCGGGGGTTCCATTGCTGCGAGCTTGTACAGATGGGTCTCGTGGTCGTCATCCTTGAAGCGATCGAGCAGGTTTTGCGTCGTAATTTCAGGCTCGTCGTGGATGCGGTCGAGGATTTTGAGCAACAGGTCGACCCCGGGGATATTGCTCTCGGCAAGTTCGTCGTGAGTGCCGGTGGCCAGCGCCAGTGCGGGCTTGGTCAGTAGCAGGTTGATCGCCAGACGGGTAGGGGTCCAATGCTGTTCCGGCTGCCTGCTGTGGGCCTGTTGGCGCGGCTTGTCTTCACCCAGCAGGCGCAGCATGCGTCCATCGATCTTTTGCCCCAGTCGGTGCTCGACTTCGGCCAGAATCTGATCTTTCAGACTTTGCAACGGGATTTGGGCGAAGTAGGGTCGCAAGCGGTCGAGAAACTGGGCGCGGCCTTCGAGCGTGCCGATATTGCATTCGGCGAGCAGGGTCTCGAACAGGTACTCGGTCAGCGTGGAGGCCTGCTCAACCTGCTGATTAAAAGCCTCCTCACCGTACTGGTTAATAAAACTATCCGGATCCTGGCCTTCGGGCAGGAACAGGAACCGCGCGAGGCGACCTTCCTTGAGTGACGCGAGGCATTGTTCGAGCGAGCGCCAGGCCGCTTTTTTACCGGCAGCGTCACCATCGAAACAGAACACCAGGTTCTTGCAGACCCGAAACAGAGATTCGATTTGCCGATTGTTGATCGCGGTGCCCAGCGTCGCCACCGAGGTTGCCACGCCGTGTTCGGCGAGCGCCACGACATCCATATAGCCCTCGGTGATGTAAATGCGGTCAATGTTGGTCACCGCCTTTTTCATTTCATACAGCCCGTAGATTTCATCGCTTTTATGAAACAGCGGTGATTCGGGAGAGTTCAGGTACTTGGGATTGTCTTCGGGATTGATCACCCGCCCACCGAAGGCGATGGTGCGTCCGCGACGATCGCGGATAGGAAACATCAGGCGGTGGCGAAAACGATCGTATTGCTTACCGTCCTCCTTTCTTACCAGCATGCCGGTATCGACGAGGAGCTTTTCATTGCCACTGAGGTTGTTCCAGCCCGGCGGCGCATAACCGATGGCAAAGGTCTTCGCGGTCTGGCCGCTGATGCCTCGATTTTTGAGATAATCGATCGCTGCCGGGGTTTGCTTGAGCTGTGCCTCGAAGTATTGCGAGCTTTGCTCCATCGCCTGGTACATCGCTTCGAGTCCCGCGGTGGGTTTGGCGGGTGCGCTACCCTTCTCGTAAGGCACATCGAGGCCCAGCAACTGCGCCAGCGACTCAATCGCTTCGACAAATTCCATGTGGTCGTAATCCATCAGGAAGCCGACCGCGTTGCCGGACTTCTGACAACCGAAACAATGGTAAAACTGTTTGCCCGAACTGACTGAGAAAGATGCTGTTTTTTCGCCGTGGAAAGGGCAGCAGGCCCAGTATTCGCGGCCTTTCTTTTTTAATGGCACGCGACTGTCGATGACCTCGACGATATCGACCCGGTTGAGCAGGTCGTCGATAAAGCTGCGGGGTATTCGTCCAGCCATTTACTTGCGTATGTCGTCGGGTCGATTAAAGGGCTGGACATTCTCGCATGATTCGCTGCGGTGCTGTAGGCGTTTTGACAAATTTACGGTCGGCCCCGGCGGTCCGACTTATGCGTCGGGTCCGGCGCGACAAACTGGTCGGCGCGCTAGCGCGGCAGTTCGGTGCTGCCCATCAGGAATTTGTCTACCGAGCGGGCCGCCTGGCGTCCTTCGCGAATGGCCCAGACCACCAGCGATTGTCCACGGCGCGTGTCGCCGCAGGCGAATACCTTGTCGATCGACGTCCGGTAATCTGCCTCGCTGGCCTGGACGTTGCCCCGTTGGTCGAGTTCGACCCCGAGTTGCTCCAACAAGCCCTCGTGAACCGGATGCACAAATCCCATCGCCAGTAGGATCAGGTCGGTTTCGATGGTGAATTCGCTGCCGTCGATCTCCGACATTTGCCATTGCCCGTTTTCGTCCTGCTTCCATTCCAGCCGAACCAGTTCGAGGCTGGTGACGACCCCGTTCTCGCTCTTAACCGAGCGCGTGGCCACTGACCAGTCTCGTTCGCAGCCCTCGTGGTGCGAGGTCGAGGTGCGCAGCTTGAGCGGCCAGTTGGGCCAGGTCAGCAATTTGTCCTCGCGCTCCGGCGGGCGCGGCATGATTTCGAGCTGGGTGACGCTGGCGGCGCCCTGGCGGTTGGAAGTGCCGACGCAGTCGGCGCCGGTGTCGCCACCGCCGATAACGATAACGTTTTTGCCGCTGGCGAGGATTTCGTCCTGGTGGAACGTCTCGCCGCTGACACGCCGGTTTTGCTGGGTCAGGAAGTCCATCGCGAAATGCACACCCTCGGCTTCGCGCCCGGGAATCTCGAGATCGCGTGGTTTTTCCGAGCCGCAGGCGAGCACGATTGCGTCGTAGTCGTCCACCAGGTCTTCGACGGAGACGTTGTCGCCGATGTGACTGTTGGGGCGGAAGCGAATGCCTTCCGCCTGCATTTGCGCAACCCGGCGGTCGACCTTGTCCGCTTCCATTTTGAAATCCGGAATCCCGTAGCGTAATAATCCGCCCATGCGTCGATTTTTTTCGAACACGGCGACCCGGTGACCGGTGCGGGCCAGTTGTTGGGCACAGGCGAGGCCCGCCGGACCGGAGCCGATGACGGCGACGCGTTTGCCGCTCCTGCGGGCCGGAACCTGCGGCTCGATCCAGCCTTCCTCCCAGCCGCGATCGGCGATCGCGCATTCGATGGTCTTGATGGTCACCGGCTCGTCGTCGAGATTGAGCGTGCATGACTCTTCGCAGGGCGCCGGGCACAGCCGCCCGGTGAACTCTGGAAAGTTATTGGTCGAGTGCAGCACCTCGAGCGCCTCGCGCCAGTTGTTTTTGTAAACCAGGTCGTTCCATTCGGGAATGATGTTATTGACCGGGCAGCCATTGTGGCAAAACGGGATGCCACAATCCATGCATCGCGCTGCCTGGTCGCGGGTCGCCTCGTCTTCCAGCGGGATGACGAATTCGTTGTAGTTTTTGAGGCGATCGGCGACTTCGACGTATCCGCGGTCGCGACGGTGGATCTCGATGAATCCTGTAGCCTTACCCATGTTTAACCTCTCATTATTGCCGGCGGAGTCAGGCACCGATAGCGACGCTGATACCTGATTCTTCGCGCACCTGGTCCTGCATTTTTTGCAATGCCTTGCGATATTCGACCGGCATGACCTTGACAAAACGGGTGCGGTATTGGTTCCAGTTGCCAAGGATTTCGTCCGCCCAGCTGCTGTTGGTGTGACGACGGTGCGTTTCGATTAGTGTCTTCAGCCGCTGTTCGTCGTGGCGCGTTAGATCATGCATGATGTCAACCAGCCCGTGGCCCTCGAGATCGCCGCCCTGGTGGTCCAGATGTTCCGCCGCTTCGTCTTCGGCCGTGATTGGTTCTAGTTCGACCATGGCGAGATTGCAGCGCTTCTCGAACATGCCGTCATCGTCGAGAACGTAGGCGACGCCGCCGCTCATGCCGGCCGCGAAATTTCTGCCGGTGTGCCCGAGCACCACCACGCAACCCCCGGTCATGTATTCGCAGCCATGGTCGCCGACGCCTTCGACCACCGCGGTGGCGCCGGAGTTACGTACGCAGAAGCGTTCACCGGCGACGCCGGAAAAGAATACCTCACCGGAAATCGCGCCGTACAGCACCGTATTGCCGACGATCATGTTGTCGTTCGCCTCTAGCCGCGATTCGGCCGGCGGGTGGATAATAATGCGGCCGCCGGAAAGCCCCTTACCGGTATAGTCGTTGGCTTCGCCAGCGAGCTCCAGGGTAACGCCGGCGGCGAGAAATGCACCGAAGCTCTGCCCGCCGTTACCACGGGCCCTGATGTGAATGCTGTTATCCGGCAAACCCGCGTGTCCGTAACGGCGCGCGATTTCACCGGATAGCATAGAGCCGACGGTGCGATTGACGTTGGTGACGACGACGTCGTCGAGAACGAGCGGTTTGCCGTTATCCAGTGCCTCGGCCGCCGCGGCGATGAGCTGGTGATCGAGCGCCTTGTCGAGGCCGTGATCCTGTGCCTCGCAATTGTAGATCGCGACCCCGCTACCAGCTTGCGGTACGGTGAATATGCCGCTGAAATCGAGGCCTTTCGTCTTCCAGTGATCTACCGCCTTGCTGACGTCGAGCCGATCGGCATGGCCAATCATTTCGCTGTAGCTGCGGTAGCCGAGTCTGGCCATCCATTCGCGCACTTCCTCGGCGACGAACATGAAGAAGTTCACCAGGTCTTCCGGTTTCGCGGTAAAACGCTTGCGTAATTCCGGGTCCTGGGTGGCAACACCCACCGGACAGGTGTTGAGATGGCATTTACGCATCATGATGCAGCCCTCGGCGATCAGCGCGATGGTGCCGAAGCCGATTTCGTCGGCGCCCAGCAGCGCCGCCACGACGATGTCGCGACCGGTGCGCATGCCGCCATCGGCCTGCACCGCGATGCGTCCACGTAAATCGTTTAAAACCAGCGTCTGGTGGGTTTCGGCCAGCCCGATTTCCCACTCCGACCCGGCGCTCATTGTCGATGTCAACGGGCTGGCGCCGGTGCCGCCCTCGGAACCGGAAATGAGCACGTGGTCGGCATGCGCCTTGGACACGCCGGCAGCGACGGTGCCGACACCTATTTCGGAGACCAGCTTGACGCTGATGCGGGCTTTCGGATTGACGTTCTTCAAATCGTGAATCAGTTGCGCCAGATCCTCGATCGAATAGATGTCGTGATGCGGTGGTGGTGAAATCAACCCGACGCCGGGAGTCGAGTGGCGCACGCGGGCGATCCACTCGTTGACCTTGTGTCCCGGTAACTGGCCGCCTTCGCCGGGCTTGGCGCCATGCGCCATCTTGATCTGGATGTCGTCCGCGTTGACCAGGTATTCGGCGCTAACGCCGAAGCGCCCCGAGGCGATCTGCTTGACCCGCGAGCGCATCGAGTCGCCGTTCGGCAGGGTGGCGAAGCGTTCAGCTTCCTCGCCGCCCTCGCCGGTATTGGAGCGTCCGCCCAGGCGGTTCATCGCGATCGCGAGCGTGGTATGCGCTTCCCAGGAGATCGAACCGAAGGACATCGCCCCGGTGGCGAAGCGTTTGACGATTTCGCTGGCCGGCTCGACTTCATCGAGGGGTACGGGATCGCGGTCGAATTTGAACTCGAACAGGCCACGCAGGTTTTTCACCCGATCTCCCGGGCGGTTCATCAGTTCGCTGTACTCCTTGTACTTTTCATAGTCGCCGGCGCGCACCGAGTGTTGCAGCAGGGCAATGGTTTGCGGGGTCCAGGCATGTTTTTCACCGCGATGGCGATAGGCCAGTTCGCCGCCAATATCGAGCGAATTGCGCAGCATCGGTTGATCGCCATAGGCCGCCTTGTGCCGACGAGCCGTTTCCTCGGCCACCTCGGCGAGCCCGATTCCCTCGACCGCTGTCGCGGTGCCGGTGAAGTACTTGTCGACGAAGGCACTGCTGAGGCCAACCGCATCGAAAATCTGCGCACCGCAGTACGACTGGTAGGTCGAAATGCCCATCTTCGACATGACCTTGAGGATACCCTTGTTGATGGACTTGATGTAGCGGTTATGCGCTTCGTCGACATCGAGTTCGTTGTCGAGGCCGGGCAGCATGTGGGTGATGCTGTCGAGCGCCAGGTAAGGATTGATCGCCTCGGCGCCGTAACCGGCGAGCAGGCAGAAATCGTGAACCCGGCGCGCTTCGCCGGTCTCGACTACGATGCCGACATCGGTGCGCAGGCCGTGGCGAATCAGGTAATGGTGCACCGCGCCGGTGGCGAGCAGCGACGGGATCGCGATCGAGTCGGTGTCGACGGCCCGGTCCGACAAGATGAGAATATTGTAACCGCTCTCCTCGACCAGCTTGCCGGCCCGCCTGCACAGTCTGCTAATAGCCTTTTCCATGCCGGCTGCACCTTCTATCGCCGGGTAGATGATATCGAGCGTGTTAGTCCTGAAGGTGCTCTGCTCGAAGTCCTCGATGCGGCGGATCTTTTCCAGGTCGATGCTGGAGAGGATCGGTTGATGCACTTCCAGCCGCTTGTGCTTGCCGCCGGACTTGAGGTCGAGCAGGTTTGGCCGCGGGCCGATCAGCGACACCAGCGACATCACCAGTTCCTCGCGGATTGGATCGATCGGTGGATTGGTAACTTGCGCGAAATTTTGCTTGAAGTAGTCGAACAGGTTCTTGGCCCTGTGCGACAGCACCGCCGGCGGAATATCACGGCCCATCGCGCTGACCGGGTCCTGGCCGGTGACGGCCATCGGCTTGAGGAAGAAGTCGATGTCTTCGCGCGTGTAACCGAAGGCTTGCTGGCAATCGAGAAGGGTCGCCGAGTCGGGTACCATCGCGGCGACTTCCGCGGGCACGTCTTCGAGCTTGATCTGGGTTTTGTCCAGCCATTGCTGGTAGGGCTTTGCGCTCGCAAGTTGATCCTTTAATTCCTCGTCGTCGATGATGCGACCCTGTTCGAGGTCGATGAGAAACATTTTCCCGGGTTGAAGACGCCATTTTTTGACGATTTTTTCTTCCGGAATATCGAGTACGCCCATTTCCGAGGCCATCACCACGGTATCGTCGTCGGTGATCAGGTAGCGCGCCGGGCGCAGGCCGTTGCGGTCGAGCGTGGCGCCGATCTGGCGGCCGTCGGAAAAGGCGACCGCGGCGGGTCCGTCCCAGGGTTCCATCAGCGCGGCGTGGTATTCGTAAAAGGCACGCCGATTGTCGTCCATCAGCGGATTGTCGAGCCAGGCCTCCGGGATCATCAGCATGACCGCGTGCGCCAGCGAATAGCCGCCGGCGACCAGCAGTTCGAGACAATTGTCGAAGGTCGCGGAGTCCGAGTTTCCATCGCCGATCAGCGGCCACAGTTTTTCGAGGTCTTCACCGAGCAGTTCGGACTGCATGTTGGCTCTTCGCGCCTGCATCCAGTTGATATTGCCGCGCACCGTGTTGATCTCGCCGTTGTGACACAGATAGCGGAACGGTTGCGCCAGCTCCCAGGTGGGAAAGGTGTTGGTCGAAAAGCGCTGGTGCACCAGGGCGAGTGCCGACTCGACGCGTTCGTCCTGAAGGTCGATAAAATATTTCGACAGGTTAGCAGCCAGCACCATGCCCTTGTACAGCAGCGTGCTGGCGGACATCGAGGCCAGGTAAAACTCGTCTTGGTCCTCGGGTTTCAAGCGGCGAATTCTGAAGTGGGCACTTTTGCGAATCACGAACAGCTTGCGTTCGAAGGCGGCGGTATCGGGGCAGTTGTCGCCGCGACCGATGAAGAACTGGCGAACCACCGGCTCTTTCGGCTTGACGCTGAATCCGAGGCAGGAATTGTCGCGCGGTACATCGCGCCAGCCGAGGACCTTCTGTCCTTCCTCGTTGGCAATCAGTTCGAGAGCGAATTCGCATTCTTTCTGCGTCGATTCGTTTTGCGGCATGAATACCATGGCTACCGCGTACTCACCCGGAGGCGGTAGTTCGAACCCCAGTGCTTCCGCTTCCGAACGCATCAGGCGATCGGGGATCTGTATCAGGATGCCGGCGCCGTCTCCCGCCAGCGGGTCCGCGCCGACCGCGCCCCGATGCGTGAGGTTGCCGAGAATAGTGAGCCCGTCGCGGACGATCTTGTGACTCTTGCGATTCTTGATATCGGCAATGAAGCCGATGCCACACGAATCGTGCTCGTTTCGCGGATCGTACAGACCCTTGCTGAATTTGTCGTTTTCGCCGTTCAACATGCTACACCTTATTGGTATTTTTCTGCGCAGTTTCTGGTTGCCAGCAATCCTGCCAGGGCTTCGAGCTCGATGGAATCTGCGTCGAGAATTTTCCAGAGGCGCCTTTTTGGGAAAAAAAGCCGGTTCCGGGAACCCGCCAGAATAATCAGAAATGATGATTTAATCCAGTTTGAATCGCTGTTTTGGCGTGCTGAAACAGCCGGGGTCAAACGGGCGGGGATTATATCAGCGGGCGCCGCTATGGTGAAATTTGCAGTGCGCGCACGATTTTGGTGCAAATTCTGAATCAGGGAAAAGATCATTATAAAACGGTGACAATTACTTGGGGCGTGAAACCTGATTACCCAGTCATTCCGACGTATCGGGATGACGCACTTATGTAAGTGCCATTGTCAACTCTCACCAATTACTATACGAAGCTCAGCCGGCCAGTGTTTGCAGTAGCTTGTCGTGGCCGTAGTCGCCGGTGATGCAAGCTTCGCCAAGTTTGCGCAGCAGTACCAGCTTGATCGCACCATCTATCGTTTTCTTGTCGATCGCCATTGTTTCGAGGAATTGCTCCGGGGTCATTTCGGCCGGCGCTGCAGTGGGCAGGGCGGCGCGCTCGAGCAGGGCGCTGCTGCGTTCGCGCACGCGCTCGCCGATCCAGCCCTGGCGAATCGACAGGTCGATCGCCATCATCATGCCGGCGGCGACGGCTTCGCCGTGCAGCCAGTTACCATAACCCATCACGGCTTCAATCGCGTGACCAAAGGTATGGCCGAGATTAAGAATCGCGCGCAATCCCGATTCGCGTTCGTCAAGCTCGACCACGCGCGCCTTGTTCTGACAGGAAACCAGCACCGCCTGCGCGAGCAGATCCTCGTCACCGGCCAACAGGCCACCGATGTTAATCTCGAGCCAGTCAAAAAAACCGGCGTCGCAAATCAGTCCATACTTGATGACCTCGGCGAGTCCGGCACTTAATTCGCGCGGGGGCAGGGTTCGCAGGCTGCCGATATCGGCCACCACGCACCGCGGCTGGTAAAACGCACCGATCATGTTTTTACCGAGCGGGTGGTTGACGCCGGTCTTGCCGCCGACCGACGAATCGACCTGTGACAGCAGTGTGGTCGGGATCTGGATGAAATTCACCCCGCGCTGGTAGATGCTCGCGGCAAAGCCGGCAATATCACCGATCACACCACCGCCAAGCGCAATGATCGTACTGCGTCGATCATGGCGATTGGATAGCAGTAAATCCAGGATGGTTTCCACCGATGCCATGGTTTTGTGTTGTTCACCATCGGCGAGAATGATCTTGTCCTGGCGGATCTTTTTGCTCTCCAGCGCCTGTTGCACGGCTCCGAGATAAAGCGGTGCAACCGTGTCATTAGACACGATGAGCGCAGACTGGCCCAGGATGTGCGGGGTAATAAGCTCCGCCTGGCCGAGTAATCCGCTGCCGATGTAAATCGGATAACTGCGTTCGCCCAGATCCACGTTAAGGGTGTGATTGATGTGCATTCTTATTTGAGGTTTTCAGGTAACTGGTCGATGATATCAGTTGCGAGTCGTCGCGCCACGCGCTTGTCGGTTTTAACCGCAAGATCAGCCAGATCGAGGTAAATGGGGCGACGTTCAGCCAGCAGGCTTTCGAGACGCTCGCGCGGATTCTCGGTTTGCAGTAACGGCCGCTTCTTGTCACGCCGCAGACGGTGCATTTGCTGGTTGACTGAAGTGTCGAGGAAAATGATATAGCCCTTCTGTTTAAGTAGTTGTCGATTTTCCTCGCGCATAATCGAACCGCCACCAGTTGCGATAACCCGGTCGTTTACTCCCAGCAGTTCGTTGAGCGCGTTGCTTTCGCGATCACGAAAACCCTGCTCACCCTCGACATCAAAAATACGCGCGATCTCGACCCCGGTGCGTTTTTCGATGAAATGGTCGCTGTCCTGGAATTCGCGGTGCAGTCGCCGGGCAATGATGTTGCCGATAGTTGATTTGCCGGAACCCATGGGGCCGATGAGGATGATGTTACGATGGCTCATGCGGCTATGATACCTCAAACAAAAAAAAGGGCAGCCACCGGGGCTGCCCTTTTTTTAGCTGTAATATCGTAATTAACGGATATCGAGGTTCGAACCCTGCAGGATTTTTGTAGTTACGAAAATCAGCAGTTCTGTGCGGTCATCTATCACTGACGTCGTTTTGAACAGATTACCGATTATCGGTATATCGCTGAAAAATGGCACCCGGGTAACCTGGTCGGCCTTGACGGTTTCGTAAATACCACCGAGTACCACGGTCTGACCG
>JBATHL010000243.1:0-1682 GCA_049666745.1 Gammaproteobacteria bacterium | reverse complement strand
GCCGCCGATACCCGCACTGGTAAGCAGGTATACGACAACGCCTGTGCAACCTGTCATGCGGCTGGCGTTCTGCAAGCACCAAAGCCGGGTACACAACAGGATTGGGTTGAGCGGGAAAAACAGGGACTAGAAGTCCTGCTGTCCCACGCATTGAAAGGATTTAAAAATATGCCCGCGAAAGGCGGTAATCCCGCGATCAAGGACAAGGAAATCGAGAATGCGATTATCTATATGCTGGTTACTTCGGGTTTCGATCAGTATGCAAAACAACCTGCAACAAGTGATGCCGGAAAAACAACTGTCGCCAAAACTGTTCCGCTTAAACAGGTAACGGCAGCAAAACCGGTCAACAGCAGTGTAAACAAGTTCAATCGCCTGATGCAGCCCCCTGCGGAATGGAATCTGGCGCCAGACAAGGATGGTATTCACGACCCCGAAAACGCGGGCACTCATTTGTTACAGGCGCCCAAACAGGCATTCGAATCGCTGACTCAGTCCAGGACCGGAAATCGGGTAGATTGGGTCAAGGCGCTAGAGAACAACGAAATTTCTCCTCGATATGAGCGCTTGAGCGATACCGCCAAACCGGTGGTTATGGATTTGAATATTGTACGCGAGGTAAAGGGTTCCATGCCGGACGTGGTGTATCCACACAAACAGCATACCGAGTGGCTGGATTGTTCGAATTGTCATCCTGCGATATTCATCCCGCAAAAAGGGGCCAATCAGATATCGATGGCCTCGATTCTGCTGGGCCAGAAATGTGGGGTTTGTCATGGCAAGGTTGCCTTTCCGGTATCGGAATGCCGTAAATGTCATTCCAGGAAGAAGGACGCCACTGCGGAGGTTAAAAACTAGGCCAATGGATAGTCGCGTGATGAAAACAGTGAAAGTATCAATATTGACATTGATCTTTGTTATCAGTCAGAACCTGGTTTTTGCACAGGGTGAAACCGTCGGCAGCGAGCCTGGTGTCCAGGGTGTTGAAGAAAAGCTAGAGCAGAAGATAAAGATGGTCAACCATATCTTGCACAGCCCCGATCTGTTAGAGCGGGTGAAGTCGAGCAATGATAACCTCGCCGGAGAGCTATTGGCGCGGGCGGCGGAAAATTTTCTGTTGGGTGAGGAGTATTTCGACAGGGGTCAGTATCTGGAAGCTGAAGCGGTAATCGATTACGTGCTACGCGATCTGAGCGCCAGTGCGCAATTAGTCAATGTGTCACAGCTAAAAAAGAACAAGTATCGACAATTCATCGATCAGCTCGACTCGTTCATCCTGCCCGAATGGGACCAACTGAGTGAATCGGAAAACGATTTTCTGCAAGGCCAGTTAGAGCATGTCAGCCAGCTCCGCAACCAGGCTATCAACTATGCAGAAGCAAAAGATTTCGATCAGGCGCTCGCTTTGCTGGAGCAGGCTTATCGCGTGAAGGCTGCCCTGTTGGAGAAATTACGGCATGAAACAACGATTGTCTACGATTTGAATTTCGCCTCGATCCAGGATGAATATCAATACCTGATTAACCGTACCTATCACTACCTTGAACTGGTTCATTTCGCGTTGTCCAGAAGTGAGACCGACGATCAAACCCAAAAACTGATTGATAATTACATTTATCGTTCGATGGTTAATCTCGAAGTTGCCGAGAATTATGAAAACGACGGCAATTTTTCTGAAGCCA
>JBATHL010000242.1:0-2293 GCA_049666745.1 Gammaproteobacteria bacterium | reverse complement strand
GATGTGCACATTCGGTAAAATGACAATGTAACGGGTCAGCATTTCTCTGAAGCGGGTACCGATCAGTCCGGTGATGCTGCGATGGACTATTACCGCAAGCTCAAGGACCGGGCCGTGCTGGAATTCGGCGCAGACAACGTCAGCGACAAGCACTCCTTTATGACGCCGTAGAATTAAAGGGGTGGGTGACAAATGAGGTTAATTCGTAATTGCGAACAGGGCTTGATTGTCACCGACTATTTTTCTGAAAACTCTGTTTTAGTTATTTGCACCCAGTCCTTTTCTTCGCCAACTACAAACCTGTACGTCGCAATCGTAAACCCTGACACATTCTCCCTTATAGCATAACGATTAAAAATTCTTTTCCCATCCGCCGAAATAAATGTTTCCTTTCCATTAGTCAGTACAAGTTCTCCTGATTGTATATTACCAGTATAAACATCCAGCAATCCCGTTGAATGATCCATGACAACAGCCCGGTATATTTTTTGATACTGATCCCATGAAAGAATTATATGGCGCTGATCTTCCTGCTGTTGAATATCAGCAGTAATAAACTTGCCGTCGTCTGTTATATCGAAAGTGACACTCTTTTCATCGGCCCTGACCCGGTTATTACGTTGGTCCTCAAAGTAGCGAACCGCTTGTCAGTCGCCCGCCATAAAGCTCAGGTCATCAATGCCAGATCTGGTTCTGTCCGCGCTGACATTTAATGAGCACAGCATGAGTATTAGTAAGGTTACCCGAGCAGACAATGCCATATTTCCCTCTCTATTCCACTTTACAAACAGCATCAATTAATTCAACAAATGGTATCAAAGATAGCTTTAAGGCGCATTACCAGTCTTTCAATACAAAGAAGGGCAATCAGAAAAACTAATATTGTTTGTTGCAGGATACCTCTATCATGGGTCGAAAATTATGTGGGAAAATCCGGAGTATTTAAAAGTAGCAGGTTTTCTCATCTTGAAAAATATTCGACTTTCGCATGGTGTATTTCTATAACCATATTTGCTTCTCGTGAACGGCAAGTTACCGGTCGAATCCGGAACCACATGAAATTCTTATATAAGATTTGCTAATCGGCAGGAGTCGACCCTTTCCGGTCCTAAACCAACCGCTTTTATAAACAGTCTCTTACGTCAGAACTGGTAATTGACATGGATGCCGACGTGATTGCCATCGACGTCACCCCCGGCTGCAGGCAGGCCGTTTATCCTGTCAGCTTCGTAATCGATCCACAGGTACCGGATGCCCAGGACGAATCCGCCTTCTTCCCAGCCCGGGAAACTGTAATCGTATTCGACCAGCCAGCCCGTCGCGTCGTCGAATTCCACATCGGGCCCGAGAAAATCCTCCAGTTCCAGTTCGGGCGAAAGGTGATGGCTTATTCCTGCGCCCAGGCGGTGATTGCCGAAGTTATAGAAGGGGATCAGTTCCAGCGGATACCGGTCGAATCTGATATCGTCGTCGGTGCTGACATCATCGACGTGATAACCGATGCTCCCCTGCAGGCTCCATGAGGGCATCGGAAAATAAACGACAATGCCCGCGGTAAGGGTCGCGAGTTCGCCGGCACGGATGTCCTCGTCGTAGCTTTCTTCGAAGTAGTCGTTGTACACCTCGACTTCTGCCAGCTCATCCCCGCCAAATGTCAGGCCGAAGCCTGCAAACCAGTTCATCCTAAAACCGTTTTCCGCTTCGCTTGCAACCGCACCCGAAGTTGTCATGCAAAGCAGGATAGCCGCCATGTAAGCAGGATTGAGGTTTCGCATAAGCCTGTCCCTGTAGGTCCCTGTTTTCGTGCTGCCGGATTGACCATGAATTGCTGTTAGAATGAAGTTTAACAGAAGGTATATGGGTCTCAGCGCATTACTTAACATATGTTTACAAAATGCGCCCTGACACCTCATCTCATGACACATTATTTCAATGAGATACAACCGGTATACATCAGCTTCCACGCCCGTCTCGGAGATGGGGCTCGGTGCATGGCAACTGGGGGCGACAACGTTGACAGTAAAGAAATAGTATTAACGATAAGTGATGGGTATGGCGTTTTCTATCGGCCAAGAAAGGAGTGAATTAACCCGCTAATAAGTTGGGCAAGTCAGTGATTGTGACTATTTCTATTAGCGACCGTTTCTGGCCGTACTCGGAAGTTCCTGGGTAAATAACCACACAAAACAGTCAGAAGACCGGGTTCGACCCAAAGACGACGTAACAACTATTTGAAAATCAGGACACGCACAGGCCGCCTTCGGGTGGCCTTGGCACTTCTGGAGGTCAGGAA
>JBATHL010000241.1:0-12985 GCA_049666745.1 Gammaproteobacteria bacterium | reverse complement strand
CGGTATACAGCTGACGCGGTCTTTAGTTCCTCCGGCCGGTTACGGCCGGAGAGCATCAATTGCCACTGATAATTAACCATCTGGGGTCGGCTTTTCCAATTTCAACCCCGCTCATAACTCAATAAAGAATATACGTGGCATCAGCCTGATCAGATCAATTTAAAACACGGGATTCTCCTGGCACCGGGAATTCTTGAACCAGGCAGATACAAACGAGTTAGCGCCTCGCCTGGTAACGGCATTTTCCAGGATTCGGGGCTTGATTCCGGGAACTTACCCGAGCCGGTCCGGATACTGCGCACTGGGCATAATAGCCGCACAAATGGCAGCCTTACAGGCGCATAAAGCAGCTTAAACCGGTTTAATGGTCACAAAATGAGTAATCCAGTTTGCGCAGAGACGTTAGTGGGCTTCGTTCCAGTTGGCGCCGACCCCGGCATCCACTTCCAGATCGACCGACAACTCGGCCGCGCCGGTCATCAACTCGGCGATAGCTGCACGGCAAGACTCGACCTCGTCCGTAGCGACATCAAATACCAGCTCATCGTGAACTTGCATGATCATTTTACAATGCGGCTTTGTATCAACTAGCCAGGCTTGTACCTTGATCATTGCCCGCTTGATAATATCGGCCGCCGTGCCCTGCATTGGTGCATTAATCGCAGTACGCTCGGCATATTGACGCACATTGCCATTGCGCGCGTTGATATCGGGCAAGTACAGCCTGCGTCCAAAAACCGTTTCCACATAGCCCTGGTCACGCGCCAGCTGCTTGGTTTCTTCCATATAGCGCTTAACCCCGGGATAACGTTCGAAATAAGTATCGACATACTGCTGTGCTTCGTTGCGGCCTATATTCAACTGTTTACCCAGACCAAACGCCGACATGCCATAGATCAGGCCAAAATTGATCGCCTTGGCAGCCCGGCGTTGCTCGGCACTGACCTGCTCGAGCCCGGCCCCGAAAACCTCGGCCGCGGTAGCGCGATGCACATCCAGACCCCGGGCAAAGGCATTGAGCAGACTTTCATCGGCCGACAGATGCGCCATGATGCGCAACTCGATCTGCGAGTAATCGAGTGCCAGGATTTTGCCACCCTCAGTGGCCACAAATGCTTCTCGAATACGCCGACCTTCTGCCGTTCGAATCGGAATATTCTGCAGGTTTGGGCTAGTCGACGACAGGCGGCCGGTGGAGGCGACCGCCTGCTGATAGGAAGTATGTACACGTCCGGTTTTAGCGTTAATCTCCTGCGGTAACTTGTCGATATAAGTCGACATCAGTTTATTTAAACTGCGATGCTCCAGCAGCAGGGCGGGAATTTCATAGTCTGCTGCGAGCTCTTCGAGCACATCTTCAGCGGTCGAAGGTTGTCCTTTCGGTGTCTTGCGCAATACCGGTAATTCGAGCTTGTCATAGAAAATTGCCTGGATCTGCTTGGGCGAACTCAGGTTGAAGACCTCCCCGGCCTGCTGATAAATATCCGTTTCAATCTGACCTAACTTTTGATCGATTTCCCTGCCCTGGCTGCGCAACATATCCTGATCAATCAATACACCATTCTGTTCTACATCGAGCAATACCTCGACCAGGGGCAATTCAATCTCACGATAAACGCGATTCAGCTTTTCATCTTCATTCAACGCTGCATTCAATACCCGGTGCAAACGTAGCGTGATGTCGGCATCTTCGGCGGCATAATCACTGGCCTTCTCGAGTTCAATCTGATCGAAGGTTTTCTGTTTGACTCCCTTCCCAGCGATATCGACGTAGTGGATGGTATCGTGGTCGAGGTAATATTTTGCCAGCGCATCCATGTTATGTCGGCTGGCGGTCGAGTTGAGCACGTAGGATTCGAGCATGGTGTCATGCGCGATACCGCGCATATGGATGCCCTCGCTGAAAAAAATATGTGCATCATACTTGATGTTCTGACCAATCTTTCCAATCGCAGGATCTTCGAGAACCGGTTTAAGTGCAGCAAGCACTTCGGCCTTGTCGAGCTGCTGCGGGGCATTTTCATAACGGTGCATAAGCGGGATGTAACAGGCCTCGCCGGGATCAAGACACAGTGAAATACCCACCAGTTCGGCCTGCATGTAATCGATGCTGGTGGTTTCGGTATCGATAGCAAACTCTTCCGCTTCGCGCAAGCGCTGCAGCCACTGCTCGAAGCGGGCCTGCTCGAGCACAGCTTCATAATTGACGTCGATTTTTGCTGCGGCTGGTTTTGCCCTGCCTCCGGCGCTGGCTCCGACTTCGTCGTACCAGCGCGTAAATCCATACTCCTGGTAATAGGCCGCAAGCGCTCCCTGCTCGGCTTCCTGCTGTTCCAGCTCATCGATACTGACCCCGGTATCACAATCCAGCTTAATCGTTGCCAGCTCATAAGACATCGGCAGAAAATTCAGCGACTCGCGTAGATATTCTCCAACCTTGCCCTTTATTTCCTCGGCATGCGCCATTACACCATTCAAATCACCGTACTCGCCGATCCACTTGGCCGCAGTCTTTGGCCCCACTTTTGGAACGCCCGGTATATTGTCTGAACTATCTCCCATAAGCGCGAGATAATCGATGATTTGATCAGCGCGAACCTGGAATTTTTCAACCACTGCCGCTTCGTCCATGAAATGATTATTCATGGTATTGATAAGGCGCACGTTTTCATTGACCAGCTGCGCCATATCCTTATCCCCGGTCGAGATGAGAACCTGGTAGCCCTGCTCAGTCGCCTGGCAGCTCATGGTGCCGATTACGTCATCGGCCTCAACCCCTTCGATACAGACTAAAGGCAGGCCGCGTGCTTTAATAATTTTATGCAGCGGTTCGATTTGCTCACGCAGATCGTCCGGCATGGGCGGTCGGGTTGCCTTGTACTCTGGATATATATCGTTACGAAAAGTCTTTCCCTTGGCATCGAACACCACCGCGATCCGGTCAGGTTGCTCGTCCTTGATTAATTTATTCAGCATGTTGAGGACGAAGTAGATCACCTTGGTCGGTTTCCCCGACGGGCTGGTTAGATCCGGCCCGGGAACGTGATAAGCGCGAAACAGGTAGGAACTACCGTCTACCAGAACTAGTTTTTTTTGTTTCTCTTGATTCATATAGATGCGCTAGAATGCCCGACCCTGAACCCGGATCATATCATAGCCGCAACGCTGACTTCGCCAGTTTGCGCCTTTCTATTCACTAAATTAATGTCTGTTTACACCACTGTTGAAATTAGACAGCTCGAGCAATTTCTGCTGCGCTACGAGCTCGGAAAACTGCGCGATTTCCAGCCCATCACCGCCGGTATAACCAACACCAATTATTATCTCGACACCGAGCGGGATCGTTTCGTACTCACTCTATACGAACAGCACGCCGATTCTGAGCTCGACTACATACTGGGCCTGCAACAGCATCTGGCAAACCAGTCTGTGCGCTGTGCAGAGCCCGTAAAAGATCGCTACGATCTATACTACTCAAGCCTGAATGAACGCCCTGCGGCAATCATTCATCGTTTACCGGGTGAAGTAGAAACCATTCCGGGCCCTGCTAACTGCGCATCGATCGGTACGGAACTGGCCCGCTTCCATCTAGCTGGTCGTGATTATACAGGTTGGCGCAACAACCCACGTGGAATGGAATGGATACTGACAGTGCTCGAGACGCTCAAGCCCAACCTCGAAAGTGATGATTTAAATAGTATCAGGGCAACCCTGGATAGTTGCCGCGAGTTTGATCTGGATCGACTACCGCGTGGCGCCATTCATGCCGATCTGTTCCACGACAATGCACTGTTCGTAAACGGCGAGCTAGGCGGCATCGTCGATTTTGATTACGCCTGTAACGATAATTTCGTATTTGATATTGCGGTGCTGTTAAACGACTGGTGCATCGACAGCGAGGGACAACTGGTTGCGGCCCGGGTAAATTCAATTATAGATGCCTATCAACAGCAGCGTCGTCTCGAAACCATGGAATTGGACGCCCTGCCCTTAATGTTGCGCCTCGGTGCCTTGCGCTTCTGGTTATCCCGACTCTACGACAAGCATTTCCCGTTAAGCGGTGAGTTGACCTTCATAAAACGCCCCGACATGTTTCGGCAAATGCACCTGTTACGCAGTGCGCAAACTAAAGCGATCTATGAGCTATTGCTCCCACATCATATGCGGTGAGAAATTAGTCCACGCAAATCGATGATGATCGGCCAGCCCGCGATGGCGAGTCGGGGTTTTGTCCATCCGGTAGTGTTCGCCTGGTCGAAGCAGTTGCACCCCGTTGCGATTAGTCAACATACGCACTGTCGATGAAGTAATACTCTCATCTTCAGGACCCCGCACAACGACGGCTCGTTCATTCGATTCAAGTTTCAGAATCGACCCTATTGGTGCTAAACCGTTAATTTTCAGATACAGGCCACCGTAGACCGGATCCAGCTCCTGCCTGGTAAACATGCGCGCAAACTCTTTGCTGGGGTTATCGATAGATCGTTGTTCGACCGACAGGTTTTGTGGCATTGCGATGCCGGCATAGATAAACGGGGTGCGCATCAACAGGGCCTGTTTCGAGGGGTTGTCGCTGGCCACGTTATGGTTGCGCACCACGTCCTGAATCAATGCCTGATCGAGTCCCGCTGCTTTGAGGATATCGGCGCTTTGTTGCGGGTAATGTTCGCGCAGTTGGCGCTTGTCTTCGACAGAATATTCTTCCTGGCTTTCGTAAACCCGCTTTTCATAGGCGAGTAATCCGAGATTATGACCCAGTGCTGCCACCACCATTTGTTCCAGCTTGCTGTCATCGATTGCCGAGTCCGTCGCGAACAGGTTATAGCGCCGGATCAATTCTACCAACGACACGCCAATATAAAGTGGTTTGGTAAAGTTGTAATTTGAATGCTCCGACAAAAAAAGTTCGCCCAGTAGCTGATCGTTCTGCTCCTGGCTCAGAACGATCAGGGCGCTTGCGATTTGCTGCAGCCTGGCGCCCTTTGCGGCGTCCGCTTCGCTCAGTAGTTCGTCCTGGAGCTGATGAAACTTAATACACAGTTCACCAAGTCGCTCGTGTATCGATGACTGACTTGAGCCGGGTTCGGTGGATTCGTCGTTCACGTTAATGGCTTATCCTTCACGATCTGTCCCTGGGCGTGTAGCTGGCTGTTATTTACCAATACAGAAAGTTGAGAAAATCTTACCCAACAAATCTTCGTTGGTAAATTCGCCGGTTATTTCGTTCAGGTATCCCTGGGCGCCACGCAAGTCTTCCGCCATGAGCTCTCCCGACCGTGTTGTGTTAAATATGTGCATCGCCTGCTGCAACGATTCCTGCGCTCGCAGGAGCGCATCAACATGACGTCGTCTTGCCATAAATGCCTGATTATCCTGATTATAGTCAGAAACCTGGCCGGTTATGCGTTGAATCAAGATTTCCATTCCATCACCGTTTAAGGTGGAAATAGTCAGGCTTTCAGGATCGCGATGCTGATTTGCCTGCGCTAGATCACTTTTGCTGAACACTATTTGCAAACTGGCTCCCGCTAATTGATCGATAATTTCCCGATCCGCAGAGGTTATTCCTTTACTCGAGTCAACCAGGTATAGGATGACATCCGATTGCGCGATGGTTTCCCAGGCGCGCCTGATTCCCTCCCTTTCAACGGGGTGCTGCGACTCACGCAAACCAGCCGTGTCATTGACTTTAACCGGTATACCCTTGAGCGATATGTGTTCCCGCAGCACATCGCGGGTAGTACCTGCGATCTCGGTAACTATCGCGGCTTCATACCCGGCGAGGTAATTTAGCAAGCTCGATTTTCCCGCATTGGGCAACCCTGCAAGCGAAACGCTCAAGCCTTCCTGAAGGGTTCTGCCCTGCTCCGCCTGGGCAAGCAAGGTTTGTAAGTGCTGGTTGCAGTCATTCAGACGTTGGCTAATATCCGGGTTATCGAGAAAGTCGATTTCTTCTTCGGCGAAGTCGAGCGCTGCTTCGATAAATGCGCGCAGATTGATAATTTCATCCACCAGGCTATGCACCTGCTGCGAGAAGCGCCCTTCCAAAGACCGTATTGCTGCTCGCGAAGCAGCACGGCTGCCCGACTCTATCAAATCCGCTATTGCCTCTGCCTGGGTCAGATCCAGCTTGCCATTCAGAAATGCGCGTTCGGAAAATTCACCGGGACGTGCCAGTCGAGCACCGAGTTCGCACAGTCGCTCGAGCAACATATCGAGTACTATCGGTCCACCATGGGCCTGGATTTCGACGCAGTCTTCACCACTGAAACTGTGCGGTGCCTTGAAGTACAGGCATATGCCATGATCAAGTAGCTGGTCGGCAGAATCGAAAAATCGCCGAAACTGAATTAGGCCCGATTTTATTTTGCTGTGACAAAGCATCTCGCCGATAGCCAGTGCTTTTGTTCCGGAGAGGCGCAAGATGCCGATGCCGCCGGTTCCCGGAGGCGTTGCTATTGCGGCGATGGTCTCATGCGATGGCATGGTGATAATGGCGCATTGGCTGAGCCGGGGCCAGGCTTACTTGGCCCCTGCTGTTCCTGTCCCGGATTCGATACGCTTGGTAATGATCCACTGCTGGGTAATCGATAACACGTTGTTGACAACCCAGTACAGCACCAGCCCCGACGGAAAGAAGGCAAAGAAAATGGTAAACACGAATGGCAATGCCATCATGATCTTGGCCTGAATCGGGTCCGGCGGCGGCGGATTCAGCCGTTGCTGGATGACCATGCTGATTCCCATCAATACCGGCAACACAAAGTAGGGATCCATAACCGACAGGTCCTTGATCCAGAAGATGAAGGGCGCCTGGCGCAGATCGACACTTTCGAGCAATGCCCAGTAGAGCGCGATAAAAACCGGAATCTGCACCAATATAGGCAAACAACCTCCCATCGGATTTATCTTTTCGGTTTTGTAAAGCTCCATCATCGCCTGATTCATCTTCTGTCGATCATCCCCGTAACGCTCTTTCAGGGTTTTCAGGCGTGGGCTCACCTTGCGCATTTTTGCCATCGACCGATAACTGGTTTCGGAGAGCTTGTAGAACACAGCCTTAACGGTAAGGGTTAACAGAATGATCGCAAGACCCCAGTTACCGACGAAACTGTGATACCAGGATAGTAACCAGTACAGGGGCTTGGAGAGGAAGGTCAAAACACCGTAGTCGACGGTCAAATCCAGTCCCGGTGAAATTTCTTCCAGGCGCTTGACAATCTTGGGGCCAGCAAACAACTGGCTGGTAAATTCTGCGCTGCCACCGGTCGGTACAATCCGGTTTTCGGAACGCAGGCCGATGGTATAGGTAGACGGATTACGCCTGGTGTTGGCAATGGTGTAAACCAGATTTGTTTCTTCCTGCCCTGGCACCCATGCCGAGAGGAAATAGTGGTGGATCATGGCGATCCAGCCCCCTTTGGATTGCAGTTTAAGCTGATCTTCTTCCATGTCGTCGAAATCGACTTTTTCGTACTTGGTCTCTTCGTTGTAATAAACCGAGCCCGTATAGGTATAGAGCAGGCGCGAAGTTTCCAGCGGACGCGAGCGCTGAATCTGGCGGTATTCGCTACCCTGCCAGTCTTGAGCTGACTGGTTATCGATGCGATGCTGAAGGTCGATAAGATAATCGCCACGCCTGAAGCGATATGTCTTTACCACTTCGACACCATCCTGGTTCCAGTACATTGGTACCACAAGCTCGTCGTCCCCATCGGCAAGTTGGTAGGTGGTCTGCTCGCTGCGATAAATACTGTGGTGAGTAGGAGCCTTTTCTTCCTTATTGCGTAACCCGCTTTGCACGATATATACCGAATCGCTGTCACTGTGGATTAGCTCAAGCCAGTCGTCAGGTTGCTCCAGCGATGTTGGGTATTTTTTAAGCTTGAGCGAACGTATTACGCCACCACGAGTATCGATCATTGCCCGGATAACATCGGTGTCAACCTGCACCAGTTGTTGTACCTGCGACTGGGCTGCAGATTGCTCACCGCCGGCGTCTCCCGCCTGGCTGGTGACCTGTCCGCTGCCGACAGCCAGTTCGTCTGCCTGATCGGGCAGATCATCGGTCGGTATTTGCGAGGTAGCAACACCGCCATCGGGGCTTGTTTCCGCTTCACTGCTGACAACCGGCTGTGGACCATAGTCAGCTTGCCACTGCTGCCACAGCAACATGCCTACGAATATCAGTGCGGCGAACAGAAAAAGTCTCGAATTATCCATGCTTATGTTCGGTCCTGGAGCCAGGCACCGGATCGTAGCCGCCGGTATGCCAGGGGTGGCAACTGCTGACACGTTTCAACGCAAGCCATAATCCTTTGATACTGCCATGGGTCTCTATCGCCTCAAGGGCGTATTGCGAGCAGGTGGGGGTATACCGGCAATTGTTGCCCAGCAACGAGCTCAACAAATAGCGATATGCTTGAATCAGTATAATCAGGAGTTTACGCATTGTTTGATGATGCTATTCCAATGTTGATCCAGCGTGGCTCGTAACTTTGCTGGCCCGGTTAGTAGTATTTCGCGTCTTACCATAATCACAAAGTCCCGCGCCGGCAATCGATGCTGATTTTTACGGAAGCTTTCCCGAAACAACCTTTTCAGCGCATTTCGCTTTACCGCGGTAGGAATTTGCTTACGTGCCACTGCAAATCCAAGACGAGGGCATTCGCCACAATTTTTTCCAACCAGGATTGTAATGCACGCGTCGCTACGGCGAATATTATTCTTAAAAACCTGCTGAAAATCGATCGATCGCGTTAATCTCAGCCGTCTGGGGAAAGACTCGCCGATACGAGCATCCACATTTATGGCGTGAGACGCGCTCTACCCTTGGCTCGGCGGGCTCGAATTACACTACGACCACCGCGAGTTTGCATGCGCGCACGGAACCCGTGCGTTCGCGCACGTTTTAAATTACTGGGTTGGAATGTACGTTTCATGTCAAACGCCTCGGCTCACTATTTGTCGATTTCAACAAGGCGCGACAATGTACTGGTAGAGTAGCCCCACGTCAATATTTAATTGAGGCTGTTAGAGATATTTTAATTATTTAACCCGGCTGGCACCGTTACAGCGTAAATAGAACGCAAACATTGCTATTTTTGACCATCCCCTCTTTGCTCGGGCTGTGGATAAGTATAGTATTGAGTTCTATCGGTCGAGGTTCGATAATTACCAGAAATAGCGGGTGATACGACCGAAAATCTAGCGAGGCAGCAATATTTCCCGGGCAGCGTGCGTCACGCCGGTTCTGGGGCGGCTATTTATTCCGTGCAATTTGTGCGCGGTTGGGCAAACGAGCGGAAAAACTTTGAATTCCATCTGGCAACAGTGCATTTCCAGCCTTGAAGGCGAAATCAGTGAACAGCAGCTCAACACCTGGATTCTGCCTTTACAGGTCGAACAAGAGCTAAACACACTGAAACTGCTGGCACCAAACCGATTCGTCATGGATTGGGTGCGCAAAAACTTCCTCGATCGAATCCGTGAGTTAATATCCAGCCTTGATGACAGTAAATCGATTTCGGTTAGTCTGTCGATAGGCTCCCACGCCGCGACAATACCATCTGCTGCGGCAGCTGACGGCCCGCCCCCGCGCGCCTATCGCTCTTCGGGACTCAGCGATTCGCAGAATTTCAGGAATTTCGTCGAAGGCAAATCGAATCAGCTAGCACGTGCCGCGTCGATTCAAATCAGTAGTAACCCGGGTTCCGAATACAACCCTTTGTATATATATGGCGGCGTAGGTCTCGGTAAAACGCACCTGATGCACGCCATCGGCAATCAAATTCGCGAAAACAACCCCGAGGCTAACATCCTCTATGTCAACTGTGAGCGTTTTGTTTCGGATATGGTTAAAGCCTTGCAACATAGCCGGATGAACGACTTCAAGAATTCTTATCGAAGCCTGGATGCGCTTTTGATCGACGATATCCAGTTTCTGGCGGATAAAAACCGCTCCCAGGAAGAATTTTTCCATACCTTTAATTCGCTGTATGAAGCGCGCGCGCAAATGGTCATTACCTGCGATCGTTTCCCCAAGGAAATCGAAGGGCTCGAAGATCGTATCCGCTCCCGCCTGGGGTGGGGTCTGGCGGTCGATATCAAACCAGCTGATCTGGAAACCCGGGTCGCGATATTAAAAAGTAAAGCAGAGCAGGCTGATGCCGACGTCCCTGATGATGTGGCATTTTTTATAGCCGAGCGCTTCAAGTCGAATATTCGAGAACTGGAAGGCGCATTGAAACGCGTAGTAGCACATGCGCGGTTCACCGGGCAAGCGATCACCCAGGAGTTTGCACGCCAGGCACTGAAAGAGTTGCTCGCAGTACAGGATAAACCGATAACAATTGATAACATCCAGAAACTGGTAGCCGAATATTTCAAAATCAGGGTAGCTGATTTATTGTCCAGCCGGCGCACCCGGTCGATTACGCGACCTCGCCAGATTGCTATGGCATTATCGAAATTACTGACTCGACACAGTCTACCGGAGATTGGCAGCGCTTTCGGTGGACGTGATCATACGACCGTGCTGCATGCTTGCCGAAAAATTGAAGAATTACGAGGTGAAGATCGACGCATCGATGAGGATGTCGAGATTCTGGCTCGAATGTTGAGTAATTAACCTGTGAGAAATCCTGTTTATAGCTTGTGGATAAAAGTTTAATAAAATACCGGACTATATTTATCCCGTAGTTATGCACAGTTTAGCAATAGGCTTCGGACAGGTTTAAAAGCCATTAAATGTTTTTAAACCTTTGATTTAAAAGGAAATAATAGAGTTACTCAGTAAATGTGCAGTTACTAATAATCACAGTAAATTAAATATATACATGAAAACAACTATTAAAAGAGAAGATATACTAGCCCCCTTGCAACAAGTCATTGGTGCAGTCGAACGCAGGCAGACATTACCCATATTGGGTAATGTTTTACTTAAGTCAACAAGTGGTGACTTATCGTTGACTGCCACTGATCTCGAAATTGAAATGGTCGCAAGCATTACCGCGAAGGGAAGCGACGATTTTCAAACGACTATACCTGCGCGGAAATTGCTCGATATATGCAAGGCGCTTCCAGACTCATCCGACATCAATTTTACCGTCGATGATTCCAGGGTCTCGCTAACCTCAGCGCGCAGTCGTTTTACACTGGCTTCACTGCCGGCGAAAGATTTTCCCGGTCTCGACGAAATTACCACCCTGCAGTCTTTCTCGATACCACAAAACCAGCTTAAATCGTTGTTTGATAAAACCTCTTTCGCCATGGCGCAACAGGATGTTCGTTATTATCTCAATGGTATTCTGATGGAGATATCACCAGGTAAAATCAAACTTGTCGCTACCGATGGGCATAGACTTGCGTTAAGTGAAATTGCACTCGAAACCGGTGTAAACGAAGACAAGCAAATTATCATTCCGCGCAAAGCGGTACTCGAACTTTCGCGTTTACTCGAGTCTGGCGATAGCTCGGCCAACTGTATTTTAAGTCAGAATCATTTACGTGTAGAAACGAATTCGCTGGTTTTCACGACTAAATTGATTGACGGCAAATTTCCCGACTATCAACGGGTGATTCCCGTCGATGGAAACAAGATCATGGAAGTCGATCGCGAGACACTAAAGCAATCGATGAGCCGTATTGCGATATTATCGAACGAAAAATATCGTGGGATACGGTTAACACTGTCTTCAGGTAATTTATCTATACAGGCTAATAATCCCGACCAGGAGGAAGCAGAAGAGGAATTACAGGTCGATTACACCGAGTCGAATATGGAAATAGGATTTAATGTCACATATTTGATCGATGTGTTAAATGTGCTTAATTCCGAAAAGGTACAAATCAAACTTAAGGATTCGAACAGCAGTGCAATTATTAGCGATAGTCAGGACGATTCGAGTCTATACGTCGTCATGCCGATGCGTTTGTAGAGATAACCAGAGGTTGATAGATGGCGATCAGTCAGCTCAGTCTGACAGATTTTAGAAACCTGCGTAGCACTACACTCGACTTTAATTCCGGGTTTAATTTTATCAGTGGTGACAATGGCTCAGGTAAAACGAGCCTGCTGGAAGCCATATACGTCCTCTGCCAGGCCCATTCATTCCGTACCCACCAATTAAAGCAGTGCATCAACCACGATAAGAGTGGGTTTCTGATATTCGGCCGATTTGACGACCACAAAGCTGGTTTGGCGAAAAACGACAAAAAACTCGAAATACACGTTGATGGTCAAAGTATTAAGCGCCGCTCGGAGCTAGTCAGGATGACACCGATTAATATTGTAAACGCGGATAGCTTTGTTCTGCTAGACGGTGCACCGCAGAAGCGTCGTGCCTTTATTGATTGGTGTATGTTTCACGTGGAACCAGGTTATGCAGAACAGTGGCGGTTGTTTCAGCATGCTTTGCGCCAGCGCAACAGGTTGCTGAAATCGAGGCAAGATATCAAGCTACTCGATTATTGGGATCAGCATTTAATTGAGCCATCGCTGAGCCTGAGAACGATGCGCAGCGACTACTGCAAGAAGCTACAGGGCATAGTCGAAGTTGAATTATGCGAAATTCTGTCAGGAATTTCGCTCGAGCTTGTATATCAGCAGGGTTGGCCGGATGATCTTAGCCTCGAAGATGCAATCAAGAGTAACCGTGAGCGGGATATTCGCAGCGGATTTACTAATGCGGGTATTCACCGTGACGATTTAAGATTCATGTCCCAGGGCAGAAACGCGAGTGAGATACTTTCCCGGGGGCAGAGCAAGCGTCTGTGTCTGGCTTTGTTGCTGGCAGCGTTGAAGGTGGTTAGTAAGTCGAGGCAAAACAGGATCATCCTGTTGATCGACGATCTCAATTCTGAACTGGACAGCAACGCACAAAACACAGTTTACCAACAGTTGGTTGAAATGGATTTACAGATGTTTATCAGCAACATCGATAGCGCCATTCCGGAGCCTATCAGAGGAAAAGAAATTAAATTG
>JBATHL010000240.1:0-1881 GCA_049666745.1 Gammaproteobacteria bacterium | reverse complement strand
GGTCCAGGCGCCGTCATTGAAGATCATGCAATTCTGCATGACCTCGATCAGCGTGGTGCCGGGATGCCGCGCTGCCCGTGCCAGCACACCTGCCATGTGTTTCTGGAAGGAATCCACCGTGCGCGCGATGAAGCCGGCCTCGGCGCCAATGGCCACGCCGATCGGATTGACCGGATTCTCAATCGAACCGTCGGGGCTCGACTTCGTATGCTTGCCGAGTTCGGAGGTGGGTGAGTACTGGCCCTTGGTAAGACCGTAGATCCGGTTGTTGAACAGTACGATGTGGATGCCGATGTTGCGTCGAAGCGCATGCAGCAGGTGATTGCCACCGATGGCCAGCGCGTCTCCGTCACCGGTCATGACCCAGACCTGTAATTCCGGTCGGGCGCACTTGAGACCGGTGGCCAGCGTCGGAGCGCGTCCATGGATCGAGTGGATGCCGTAGGTATTCATGTAGTAGGGGAAGCGACTGGAGCAGCCGATCCCCGACAGGAAGACCATGTTCTCGCGCGGCACTCCCAATTCCGGTAGCGTCTTCTGAATCTGGGCCAGGATCGCATAGTCGCCGCAACCCGGACACCAGCGTACGGCCTGGTCCGAGGCGAAGTCCCGACGGGTCAGCCGGTCCGTTTTGGCAGGGGAATTCATGACAGCACCTCCTCGATCCTGGACTCGACTTCGGCGATTGTGAAAGGCCGTCCCTGGACCTTTGAAAGGGAAACCACCTCTTTCAGGTATTGTGCGCGGATCAACAGCGCCAGTTGGCCACAGTTCAACTCGGGGATGAGTATTTTCCGGTGGCGGGCCAGCAGCGCGCCGAGGTTGCGTGGAAATGGATTCAGGTATCGCAAGTGCGCATGGGCGACGGAGAGACCCTTTGCCCGGCACTGGCTGACCGCCGCTGAAACGGCGCCGCGGACTCCACCCCAGCTTAACACCAGCAGGTCGGTTTCTTCCGCAATGTCGACCGGTTGCTCGTCGACGAACCCGGCGATGCGCTTCACCTTGTCGGCGCGTAACTGGTACATGTGTTCGTGGTTCTCCGGTTCGTAGCACACGTTGCCCGTCTCGTGCTGCTTCTCCAGGCCGCCGAGACGGTGCTCGAGGCCAGGCACGCCGGGCACGGCCCAGGGGCGCGCCAGTGTCGCTTCGTCACGGCTGTAAGGTTGAAACTCTGCCGCGGCCGTGGGGTGCTCGACCGGGATCGGATCGAACTCCTCGAACACAGGAACGCGCCAGGGCTCGGCACTGTTGGCTACATAAGAGTCAGACAGCACCATCACCGGTGTCATGTGACGCACAGCAATGCGGAAGGCTTCAATGGCGATGTCGAAACAGTCCGCCGGACCCGAGGCTGCCAGCACCGGAATCGGGCTCTCGCCATTGCGCCCGGTAATCGCCTGCAGCAGATCGGCCTGCTCGGGCTTGGTCGGCAGACCGGTGGAAGGGCCGCCGCGCTGAACATTGAGAATGACCAGCGGTAACTCCAGCATGATGGCCAGACCGATGGCCTCGCTCTTCAGGCAGACGCCGGGACCACTCGTCCCGGTCACCGAAAACGCGCCTCCGAAGGCCGCGCCGATGGCCGAACCCATCGCGGCGATTTCGTCCTCGGCCTGGATGGGGCGAACGTCAAAGTGCTTTAGCCTGGCCAGGTGATGCAACACGTCACTGGCCGGCGTGATCGGATAGCTGCTGTACACCAACGGCTTACCGGCCAGACGCGCGGCCGTGACGCAACCCAGTGCAAAAGCCTCATTCCCGTTGATGATCCGATATTCACCCGGTTCGGAGGCCGCCGGTGGCACCCGGTATTGCACCGCGAAGTTGTCCTCACCGTAGCGGTAGCCGGCGTTGAGCGCGAGCCGGTTGGCTGCGCCG
>JBATHL010000239.1:0-9116 GCA_049666745.1 Gammaproteobacteria bacterium | reverse complement strand
CAAGTACCCGATTGACTGGGAGGAACGCGGCTACAGCGGTGTCATCGAGCCCGGCATGATGCTCTGTGTCGAAGCCTATGTCGGCGAGGTCGGTGGCCCTGACGGGATCAAGCTGGAAGACCAGGTCCTGGTTACCGAAGACGGTTACGAAAATATGGTGGTTTGTCCATTCGATCCATTATTGATGGCTTGAATCGACACTGACCCCATTTAAATTGAGGGTGGCAGATTGCGATGAACATACTTTTTATTACCGCGGATCAATGGCGTGGCGATTGTTTGTCAGCTGTTGGGCATCCGCATATCAAGACACCAAATCTCGATGCGCTTGCCCGTGAGGGCCTGTTGTTCAGAAATCACTATGCGCAGGCCGCTCCCTGTGCACCGAGTCGTAGCTCGTTGCACACCGGGATGTACCTGCAAAACCATCGCTGCGTGGTCAACGGGGCACCGCTCGATGACCGCTTCAGTAACTGGGCGCGTGAAGTAAGCGATGCAGGCTACGAGCCATCGCTGTTTGGCTACACCGACTCCGCCATAGATCCGCGCGGACTTGATCCGCAGGACCCAAGATTATTTCACTAGAGCGAACCGTTGCCCGGCATCGACACCTATACGCCGATGCGGGATGAAGTGGCAGTCGAATGGGTCGAGTATCTGCGACAAAAAGGCTATGCGATGCCAGATCGACCCTGGAGCCTGTATGCTGTCACGACACCGGGGGTCGACTGGGCCGAGGGTGGTGAGGCCGTTTTGCCGCTCGCGATCAACGCAGAGGACCATGAAACCCATTACATGGTCGATCGTTGTATCGACTGGATAGATGCGCAGGACAAACCCTGGGTTACCCACCTGTCGCTGCTGCGACCGCATCCACCTTTTGCCGCACCCGAACCCTATAATAGTATGTTCGATCCGGCGCAAATGCCTGCACCCCTGCGTCGCGAGTCTGCCGCGGACGAGGCCGGACAGCACCCGTTGCTCGATTATTTTATTAACCACAGTAAGTATCGCGCGCCCGACTCAGTGCGCCAGATCCAGCAGGACAGGGTCAATTACTACGGCCTGATGTGCGAGGTCGACGACAATCTCGGCAGGCTTTTCGCGGCCCTGAAAAGCAAAGGCGAATGGGACTCGACGCTGATCGTTTTTACCTCGGACCACGGTGAGCAGATGGGCGATCACTGGTTGATGTCCAAGCTGGGTTATTTCGACCAGTCGTATCATATCCCGTTGATCATTCGAGACCCCCGACCGGCGGCCGATGCCAGTCGCGGCAAGCAGATCGACGGCTTCAGCGAGAATGTGGATGTGATGCCTACCATGCTCGACTGGTTGGGTATCGATATTCCCAGCCAGTGTGATGGCTTCTCGCTATTGCCGGCAATCCAGAATGGTCGGATGCCGACTGGCTGGCGTGAAGAAACCCATTGGGAATTTGATTATCGCGACGTACGCGACACTTCGCTGGAACAGCATCTCGGGCTTACCCTGCATCAGTGCAGTCTTGCGGTGATTCGGGATCATCACTACAAGTACGTCCACTTTACTGCTTTACCGCCACTGCTGTTTGACCTGAAGCAGGATCCGGATGAATTCGTCAACCAGGCCAGGAACCCGGACTACCAGCCACTGGTACTCGAGTATGCGCAGAAAATGCTGTCCTGGAAAATGAATCATACCGATCGCGGCCTGACCGAAACCATGCTCGGCGAAGGTGGCGCGGTAACCCGGCGGGCGCCATTGCGAAAAATGGTCTCCTGACCATTGAGCATGACAGAGGTGGCTGCAATGAAGACCGATTTTTCTCCGATTGACCACCCGAGTGCATGGCGGGCCAGCGAAAGCAGTAAAGGCAGTTTCACTGTTGAACTCACTGCACAGCACCTGGAGGCGCTCGATCATGCCCTGCAGGCCGTTAAGCAGAAGAGCACCGATGCCGAGTCGATTACCCGCGACGACTTTTGCCTGACAGGGATCGAGGGCGATGTGGATGCCTGGCGCAAGCAGGTAATGGCGCAATCAGGAATTGTCATCCTGAGCGGATTTCCAGTCGAAAAATACAGCAAGGAAGACCTCGGCATGATTCATTTTGGCCTGGGTGCGCATTTCGGAACCGCGATGTCGCAAAGCGTGATGGGTGATCGCCTCGGCCACGTGGTCAATGTAGGTGGCAAGGATCCGAAAGAGCGCGCGTATCGCAACAGTACTGAACTCGATATGCATACCGACGCCTGTGATGTCGTGGCGATGATGTGCCTGCAAAAGGCGATGTCAGGTGGTTACAGTGGATATGTCAGTGCGATCAGCATCTACAACGAAATCCTCCATCGTCAACCCCGATTGATGCCAATTCTGATGACTGGCTTTCATTACCATCGATTTGGCGAAGAGGGGCCGGGGCAATCCCCGGTCACCGAGGAAAAGATTCCGCTATTCAGTTTCAGGGATAATTTGCTGAGTGTTAATTACCTGCGTTCGTATATCGAAATGGCTGCCGAGGAAATGCGGGTTCCACTCAGCGCAGACCAGGTGGCCGCGCTAGACCTGGTCGACGAGATTGCACATGATGAAAATTTCGCGCTGAAGTTTATTACCCAACCGGGTGAGGCGATTTTCTTCAACAACCTTACGCTACTGCATAACAGGACAGCATTCGAAGATTCGGACATCGCCGCGCAAAAGCGTCATTTTCTACGTCTGTGGTTAGTCGCGTATCAGCCGCGACCGGTCTGTGCCAGCCTGAGGATTTACGAGGGGCGGGGTATTGAAAAGCAGGCTGGCAAATCGACCTATTTTGATGGTGATCTGAATTACAGTCGTTTCGATGATGAAGATGCCCGTATGTAAGCATGGGCGTTAGCCCGCATATTGCACGAAGGCGGCGCAGGGAGCTATATAAAACATTGATCAATACAGGGTTGGCAGGAATTCAACAAGTTTTTAAATTTTGGTATTTTGTGCCTGAACGAAGTCAGGAAAAATCTGGCGGCCAATCTTGAACGATCCCCCTTGATGCGTAGCTATGGCTATGCATCGGCGGGCGATCATCCAATCTTGTTTGCCAGATTTCCCCTGAGCTTCGTTCCCTTCATGCAATGTGCGGGCTAGTTCAGCGCTGAAAATTCTCCGGCATACCTGCTCACCCATTCTCGCGCCGCCTGCTCACTGCTGAGTTTGCGTCCGGCGCTTTTTTCCTGCTCCTGGCGAAAGCTTTCGATCTGACAGATATGGTCGATCGTCCTGAGTCGCTCAACTTCCTCGGGATCGTCGAATTCGAGTCCGACTTCATAGCCTTTTACTGTCTTGTTACACCACACGACCTTGCCATCGAGACTATGTTCCTGGTTAAGCGCGGGAAATCGCACCTGGATTGACTCGTTTAATTCCAGGCGGTCGCTAGCGATAAAACACAAGCCTCCAAGGCTGACGTTGGTAATGCTATCGTCCTCAACCTGGTAGCTATGGTTAAAGTCGAGAGTCACTTCAATCGGGATACCGGTTACATGGCGGATATGCCGACGAATAGCTGTATTGTCTTCTTGCACTGTGCTAATACCCCATCCAGTAAACCCTGGCGATAGAAATATAGCAGAATTGGGCGATTTTTGAACCAGGTCCAGCCTGCATATTGCATGAAGGCTAGGCGTCGAGCCCCTTTTTGACAGTTGCAATAACTTCGTTACCCACCCCGATATACTCCAGATCGTCGAAGCTGGATAAGCGCGCCACGGCAATACCGCGCCCATGCGGGTCAAACGCGCGATCGGGATCAAAATCCATGTAAGGCGTCCAGTCAAAACCAGGTCCCTGGTCGCGGATGCGTATCTGTACCGTATCGGTCGCGACCTGGAACTCGAGTTCGATGAAGCCGCCTACATTCTCTTTGGCGTTAAGTCGGCGATCAATCTCGATTTGCCACATACCACGACGCATCAGGTTACTCTTCTCCTCGTAGCCGATTTTCAAATTGCCGTGTTCGAGCGCATTGATCAACAGTTCGGATATCCCCGTCACGACTCGATGCGGGGCCGGGCACAAATGAGCCACTTGCGAAGCCACCAGGTTACATTCGCGTAAATTATGGATTTTGAAACGACCGAAGGTCATCAGGTGGAAGATCTGACGACCTTCACGCAGTGATTCGTGCAGCGATTTTTCGTGCAGCCTGTCGTTTACCGCGCTGCGTACTATGGTTTTGAGAACGTCGCCCTCGTAAGGCTTGGTCAGGTAATAATAGGCACCGGCATTTATGCCTTCGACGATATCCCGGCTTTCAGCTTTGGCGGTCTGCATAACGACCGGAACATGCTCCAGCATATCGCTGTCCTTGATGTTGGATAGTAATTGCATACCATCCATGCCGGGCATCATGCGGTCGAGAATTATGACATCGAAGCGAGCCGGTGCGGCTTCCAGCATTGACCAGGCTTCATGTCCATTGCTCGCCATTAGCAGTTCGTAGTTATCATTTTCGAGATGTGCACGAATAATATCGAGATTGATAGGTTCGTCATCTACGATCAGTATTGTGGCTTTTGTGCTGTTCAAACTTGGTCACTCCATTGCCCATCGCCGGAGGGAATGATTCCGGGGAGGCCTACTGGTTAGTATTCATCGGTACATTTTTATTTCTTGAGCAGGTACCGTATATTCCGTCGGTAATTTCCCAGGGCTATGATTAAGTGTAGCCATCATAGTGCAAATGTTTGAAACTAATCAATCCTGGTGGCGATCGGTGATCCCGGCAAATAGTGTGAATTTTGATGAACTATCCGTTTACTAGCGAAGACTTTAAAACCCAGCCTTACTGGTGGGAGCAGACTCCCGCAGTGGAAACGGAAGCTAGCACGCTACCGGCGAAAACTGACGTGTTAGTGATTGGTTCTGGATATACCGGGTTGCATTGTGCGCTGCAGACAGCGGCGGCGGGTCGAGCAACCATCGTGATTGATGCCGAAGCCGCGGGCTGGGGCTGTAGCACCCGTAATGGTGGGCAAATAAGCGGTGAGATAAAGCCCGGTTACGATGAGTTAAGTCAGCGATATGGTACTGCGAGTGCCTTTGCACTGATAAAGGAGGCGCGTAATGCACTCGACTGGTTAGGCGAGTTTGTCGAAGAGCAGAATATCGATTGCGACTATCAACAATGTGGGCGTTTCATCGCCGCGCATAGCCCGCGCCAGTTCCGCAGTCTTGTTGCCAGCACACAACACCAGCCACCGGGCCTCGAGCAGGATTTACGGATTGTGGCAGCGCAGGAGCAGGCCAGCGAAATCGATAGCGAGTATTATCATGGGGGCCTGGTAAATGACCGGCATTGTTCGCTCGATCCGGCGAAATACCATGCGGGCCTGATGCATCTCGCCATGCAAAGTGGGGCACAAGTGATCGCTTATTGCCAGGCTACCGGAATCGAGCGTAACAGCGATGGTTTCAAAGTCAGCACCAGCCGCGGAATTATTCAAACCCGGGACCTGGTGATTGCTACCAATGGCTATACAGGGACAGTGACGCCATGGCAGCGGCGGCGCATTATACCTATAGGCAGTTACATGCTGGCGACCGAGCCGATGGACCTGCCGCGAGCAAGTCAACTAATGCCCAAACAACGGGTTTTCAGCGACACTCGCAAGGTCGTCGTTTACTTTCGACGTTCACCCGATGGTCGAAGTTTACTGTTTGGTGGACGGGTTTCGGTGTTCGAATCTGATCCCGTTAAAAGCCTGCCGGCGCTGCGCCGGGAAATGTTGCGTATATTTCCACAACTCGAGGATGTCAGGATAAGTCATACCTGGATGGGGTTTGTCGGTTATACCTTTGACTATTTGCCACATCTGGGGATGGAGGACGGTGTTTACTACGCAATGGGTTACTGTGGATCGGGTATTTGCCTGGCAAGTTACCTGGGCAATCGGCTCGGGTTGCAGTTACTGGGCGAAGCAGAGGGTAACTGCGTGTTCAGTGATCCCGAATTCCAGACGCGACCCTTATATCATGGTGAACCCTGGTTTCTCGGTGCGTCGGTGCGATATTACCAGATGCGTGATCGACTCAGTTAAAAGTGTACTTAACCCGGCGAATTGAATTAATTCTCAGTGGGTCGCGTAAACACCAGCGGAAATTCATCCGCAATCAACGCGTCCCCTGGATTTAAACGCTGCTCAAGGCCCGGAAAGGGTGGCGAGGTTTCCCCGGAGCGTGATGCATAAACGGTGTCGTCCCCCAGCCAGCGCGCGGCGAAACCGCGTCGACGGTGAGTAGCCGAAAGATTAGAAGGCGCGCCGTGTATGGTCAGGAAATGAAAAGCGATGGCGTCGCCGGGTTCGAGCGACCAGCTGCGGATATCGTAGTCAGCCCGGTTATTGTCTATATCCGGTACCGGCTCGAGTGCCGCGTCAGCGTGATCGTAGTCGACACCACTGAACTTTCGCGGTAGAAACCAGCGTCCCCAGTCGTGGGAGCCGGCGATGAACTCGGGGCAGGTCTCAATGCTGACCGGATCCAGTGGAATCCACATACTGCAGACCTGTCGGCCGTCGACGCAATAGTAAGGTTGATCATGATGCCAGGGCGTTATTTTGTCGGTGCCGGGTTCTTTCACCAGCACGTGTTCATGAAAAATCCGCACGCTGTCCGACTGCATTAAATCGGCGGCGATCGCCCCCGCCGGGGAGTCACACATGAAACGACGATACTGTTCGATTCGGTTCCAGTTGCAGTAGTCGCCGAAAAATCTTCCCGCCTGGTCCTTGTCGAGGTATTCACGGCCCCACGGACCCGGCGCATTCATATTGACATCGACGCCTTCGCGCAGGAGTTCAATCCACTCGGTAAATACGCCTTTGAGGAGAACTACGCCGTCATGTTGAAACTCTTCTACCTGGCTTTGTTGCAGAACTGCCATGACCGGGCTCTGCCGTTAGCTTCCTTCAACGATACAAAGATCACGCTCGGCGGCGTCGCGTGCAAACGACAGGGCTTCCCGGTAGGCATCGGACTGATAGCAACGCTCGGCATCTTCGACGCTGGGGAAACGCACCACTACATTGCGTTCACGTGCATTGCCTTCCAGCCAGACGGTACGCGTGGCGCGCGCGAGAAACTCTCCACCATGCGCTTCTATGGCACTGGTAGCGCGTTTCGCATACTCGCCGTAAGCATCGGGGTCGGTAACGTGAACATGGGCTATCCAGTAAGCGGCCATGGGTATTCCTCTGTGACTATTGGCTAATTCAGGATTGTTATACTAGAGCGGATGTTGTAATAAGTGAATCGATTTTTGAAAGTGTGACAGAAATGCAAAAGGCACCCGGCAAGCTGTGAATCAAGCAAAAATAAAGCGCCATCTCAATGCCCTGGCAAAGCTCGACCCGGACCTGCAACGTGGCCTTGAAATAGTCCGATATCCTGCACCACGGATCAGGGTCCAGGGATTTGAGACTTTCCTCTCGACCATTGTCTCGCAGCAAATTTCGACCGAAGCTGCAGCGGCAATCATGCGCCGGGTGCATGCCTTGCTGCCGGCAATGGAGGCGCAGGATGTGCTGCGATTGCCGGCGGGTGCATTGCGTGCCGCCGGCCTTTCCTCGCGTAAAGTCGAGTATGTTGAAGCTTTGGCGCGAGCCATAGACGACAATCAGTTTGAGATCTCCCGGCTTGCCGAAATGGACGACCAGGCGGTGGTCGAGGCGATCACGTCACTCAGGGGTTTTGGTGTCTGGAGTGCGGAGATCTACCTGATGTTTTCCTTGCAGCGCGGCGATATCTTTCCGGCGGGAGACCTGGCGATACGCATTGCGTTGCAGAAACTGAAAGGCATAACTAGCAAACTTGATGAAAAGCAGGCGCGTGAGGTGGTCGAGTCGTGGTCGCCTTATCGCTCGGCAGGCAGTCTGTTTCTATGGCATTATTATCGCGGCGCGCCAACCTGATGTGTCATTTGAAGCATAAATCGACAAGTTTTGTCGTTACCGGATTTGTAGAATCGAATTATCCCGGGTTTCTCGGCTATATGGAAAACCCGGGTAAACCCTGAGGACGCATATAAAAAAAGAATTCGATGTTTATCTAAGATGCGGCAGTTGAATTACTAATCATCTAATCAAAATTTTTATTCAAGGATACGGGTATGACATCGTTATTACCGAAACACGCCCAGGTCGCCATCATTGGCGGGGGTATCCATGGTTGCTCTGTGGCTTATCATCTTGCCAAAGAAGGTTGGACCGACATCGTTCTGCTTGAGAGGAAGAAACTGACAAGTGGAACAACCTGGCATGCAGCGGGCCTGGTCGGGCGCTTGCAAGGCGGTCATGCAACAACGGATTTTGCCAGGTATGGTTCCGATCTTTTTGCAGAGCTGGAACGCGAAACAGGGCAGAAAACAGGTTATAAACGTTGCGGCTCGATCTCCATTGCAACCAGTGAAGGGCGCCTGGCTGAACTTCGTCGGCAAGCGGACTTTGCATTAATCCATGATGTGGAAGCCTATGAAATCAGCGTTGCAGAAATCAGGGAACGTTGGCCTTTAATGAATCCTGAAGGGGTTCTCGGGGGAATTTATGTCCCTGGCAACGGTTACATCAACCCAATCGATTTAACCATGGCCTTGATGAAAGGTGCCCGCTCCAGGGGGGCGCAATTATTTGAAGACACCAGGGTCGAGGAAGTTGTGATGCACGACGGCAAAGCCCGTGGTGTGCGTACGGACAAGGGGGTTGTAGAAGCTGATTTTGTGGTCAACTGCGCGGGAATGTGGGCTCGCGAATTGGGACGACAGAACGGTGTGAACATCCCGCTTCATGCCTGCGAGCATTATTACCTGGTCACTGATGCTATTCCCGATCTGCCGCAGGATTTACCGGTTCTGCGGTCTTATGATGATTCTACCTACTTCAAGGAAGATGCCGGAAAACTGCTCTTTGGCTTTGCCCATAATCAGGTAAAACCCTGGGGTATGGAGGGTATTGCAGAAGATTTTTGCTTTGATTCACTGCCGTTTGTTGAAGACGACGTTATGGACGTTCTCGAAATGGCACTGGAGCGTGTTCCTGTATTGCAGGAAACGGGAATCCGGACCTTTTTCAATGGGCCGGAAAGTTACTCTTACGATG
>JBATHL010000238.1:0-6118 GCA_049666745.1 Gammaproteobacteria bacterium | reverse complement strand
GAGCAGCTTTACCGTGCAGCGCAGATTTGTAACGAATATGGCTACGATGAAATCAATCTGAACTGCGGATGCCCCAGCGACCGGGTCCAGTCCGGCAGTTTTGGCGCCTGTTTGATGAAAGATCCGGTGTTGGTAGCCGACTGCGTGGCGGCTCTAAAATCGGCAACCGGGTTGCCGGTAACCGTGAAACATCGCACCGGCATCGACCAGCAGGATGAATATGAAAACTTTGCAGGCTTTGTCGCAGCGCAGATCGACGCCGGTGCGGAGGCGCTGATTGTGCATGCGCGCAATGCCTGGTTACAGGGCCTTAATCCCAAACAGAACCGGGAGATTCCGCCGCTCAAATATGACTGGGTTTACCGTTTGAAACAGGACTTCCCCGCGCAGGAGATCATAATCAATGGCGGCATTAAAACCCTGGATGCCTGTCTTTTGCATTTGCAACACGTCGATGGCGTTATGCTGGGACGGGAGCCTTATCAAAATCCTTACCTGCTGCACAATGTCGATCAGGTGATTTTTGATCAGCAACAGGTTGAAATCCCTGACAGAATTGCGATGTTGCATCGGATTTATCCCTACATCGAACAACAGCTCGGCCAGGGCATGCCATTGACGCGCATGGTCCGACACCTGATAGGCCTGTTCCATGGTGAGCCCAATTCGCGGCGTTGGCGTCGTTACCTCAGTGAAAACGCCTACAAGAAAACCGCCGGCATCGAAACGCTATACCAGGCGGAACGGCTGGTAATCTAGATAGCTCTATGCGAAAAAACCTGCGCTACCTGATTCTGCTATTAATACTGCTGTTTGTGGTAGTCAACGAAACCTTGATCAAATCGCGTTCTACCAGCTGGGAGAATCCGCTTTGGGTGCGGATTTACGCGGTGAATGGAGATGGTCGCAAGGCTACCGAAAACTACATAGATTCACTGAGCAGACATAGCTTTGCGGCAGTGGAGAAATTCGTTAATCGCGAGGCGGGGCAACACGGTATTCAGATCGATGCCATCGACGTCGAGTATAACGGCCGCCTGCAGTCCGGACCGCCACAGCCACCCGCGGGGCAATCTGTGCTGGAGAATATCTGGTGGAGTCTGAAGTTCAGGGCCTGGGCCGCGCATCGCGCCTGGAACAGCGACCAGGACAAAGGGGATGTCGAACTGTTTGTGACCTACTACGATACTGAAACCACCTCGTCTTTGCGCCATTCGGTCGGCCTGGAAGGTGGGCTAATTGGCATCATCAACGCGTTTGCCGATAAATCCTATCGTGGCTCCAACCAGGTAGTAATTACCCACGAACTTATGCATACGCTGGGTGCGTCGGACAAGTACGCCACGAATAGTATTCCGCTCTATCCCCAGGGTTATGCCGAGCCATATCTAAAGCCGCTTTACCCTCAGCGAAGGGCGGAAATCATGGGTGGCAGAATTCCGCTTTCGCCAGAGCAGGCAAGGATGCCGGAATCCCTCGCCGAGGTAGTTGTCGGAACTCATACCGCCGCCGAAATCAATTGGCCCATCGATTGATAATCAGTTCGTGCGCAGGTAAACGTAACTCGCCCCCGCGGCGCCGTCACGCGCCTGGGCAGGGCACCAGGCGAGCACCTGCGACTGATTTGCGAGCCATCGCTGTACCAGCGGTTTGAGGATCGCATCACTTTGTGAGCGATACCCCTGGCCATGAATTACCAACACCATCCGCAGGCGACGTTGCAGCGCTTCGGAGATGAATATTTCAAGTGCTTGCAACGCTTCGGTTTGACGGTAACCATGCAGGTCGATGCTGTTTTCGGGCCGAATCACGCCCTGTTTAATTTTGCGCTGCAGTTTTTTTTGCAGGCCGGAATTGAACTGGGTATCGCGCGCTGCTGTGGACTCGGCAGGAAAGTCTGCGTGCTGGTCGATTTCCCGGTTTTTTGCCCGGGGAGGTGATTTTTTGGGTCCACGCCGTGGATAAACATTGATACGATCGCTGTGTAAGCGCTTGACTCCGGGTATCAGCCGGGCAAATTCTGATTCGTCATCATCGTTCATCGTGGTTTTTCAGATCAAATAGCTAATTTCGTTAATATTATCCGAAAATGCTCTCAGACCACCATTCAAATCATATAGAATCCTTTCCCGATGCATATACTCATAACCAACGATGACGGCTATCTCGCTCCGGGAATCAGGGTTCTTGCACAGGAACTGGCGTTGGTCGCGGACATCTCGGTGGTCGCACCCGAGCGCAATAGAAGCGGTGCCAGTAACTCATTGACCCTGATGCGTCCGCTGCGCGTGGAGCAATCCACAGACGGTTACTACTATGTCGATGGTACGCCGACAGACTGTGTTCACCTGGCACTTTCAGGGCTGCTCGACAATCCCCCCGATATGGTGGTTTCGGGGATCAACGCTGGTCCTAATCTAGGGGACGACGTGTTGTATTCGGGTACCGTGGCCGGTGCGATGGAAGGTCGCTACCTCGGGCTGCCTGCTATCGCAGTTTCGCTGGTCGGTAATCCCGCCACTCATTTTCCCAGTGCAGCGCAAATCACGCGCCGCGTGGTTGAACGTCTGACGCGCAGCCCGTTGCCGGACGATACCCTGTTAAATCTGAATGTGCCCGATTTGCCGAGTGATGAAATTGTGGCTATCGAGGCTACCCGGCTCGGTTTCAGACACAAGGCCGAGTCGATGGTAAAGCAGCACGATCCCTATGGTCGTCCCATCTACTGGGTTGGCCCCCCCGGCGAAGCGCAGGACGCCGGCCCGGGGACTGATTTTTTTGCGGTCGAACACGCTACTGCATCGGTTACGCCAATGCAGATCGACTTGACTCGCCACCATGGCATTGAACCGTTGCAAAGTTGGCTTGACGCTCTGTGAATTCTTCAAAACGAAATCACCAGGGCATCGGTATGACTTCGCAGCGTACCCGCGATCGCCTGATCAAGCGCTTGCAGCAGCAAGGCATCGATAATGGACAGGTACTCGACGTGATGCGTCGGGTACCACGACACTTGTTTGTCGATGAAGCGCTGGCACACCGTGCCTACGAGGACACGGCGCTGCCGATTGGTTATGGGCAGACCATATCGCAACCTTTTATTGTGGCGTACATGACGCAGTTGTTACTGGAAGATGGTATGCCCAACTCGGTGCTTGAAATCGGCACGGGTTGCGGCTACCAGACAGCGGTACTGGCGAGTATTTTTCCACAGGTGTATAGCGTCGAACGCATTGAAGCCTTGTACTTGCAGGCGAAGCGGCGCCTTGCCGAGCTCGAAATGCATAATGTGCAGCTGCGCTACACCGATGGCACGGGCGGTTGGCCTAATCTCAGCTATCGCTTTGATAGAATCATTATGACCGCGGCCTGTACCGAGATACCCGAGGCGCTGGTGGCGCAGTTGAACGATGGTGGCATCATGGTGCTGCCGTTCGATAATGGTATCGACCAGACGATGACTAAAATCACGCGGGGCAAGGATGGCCTGGTTAGCGAGGAACTGGAAAAAGTTGCGTTCGTACCGCTATTGCCGGGATTGAACTAGTGCAGTTATTTGAGACTATCTACCATCGCGTGATGCGCTATTCACGCCACCGGCACGCACCGTATTATTTGTCGCTGCTCAGTTTTGTCGAATCCTTTATTCTGCCATTTCCCCCACCCGATGTGATGCTGGCGCCGATGTCATTATCCAGACCGTTTCTGGCAATGCGGTTTGCGGCCTTGACCCTGTTATTTTCCGTGCTCGGTGGCCTGGTCGGATACTTGATAGGTGCATTTCTGTTCCACCAGGTGGAACCTTTTATCATCGAATGGGGCTATCAGGCCAGATTCGAAAAAGTCACGCTCTGGTTTGAGCAATGGGGTTTCTGGGCGGTGCTGGTAGCCGGATTTTCACCTGTCCCATACAAAATTTTTACCATTGCGGCCGGCGTATTGAATTTAGCGATCATTCCGTTTGTATTAGCTTCGATTATCGGGCGCGGTGCCCGCTTTTTCCTGCTCGCCTGGTGCCTGGCAAAGTTTGGCCCGGCAATCGAACCCAGGCTGGTAAGGTATATCGAATATATAGGATGGGCCATCGTCGCTATTTTGGTATTGGCGATTGCTTTTTATTACCTTACTCAGTAGACGTTGATAAATGAAATCAGCCATTGCTACCGCTGTCGCAGTAATGTTGCTGGTATCCTGTGTTACGGTAAACCCGCCGACTTATGTTTCCAAAGGTCCCGGCTGGTATACGGTTAAACGCAGCGATACGTTGTATTCGATTGCCTGGCGCTACGGACTCGACTACAAGCAACTGGCGCGCTGGAACCAGATTGACTTCAATTCGCCAATTCATCCGGGTCAGCGCCTGCGCTTGATAAAACCTGGCAGTAAAACTATCGCCAGTAGCGGTGTGCAGAAACCTGCCACCAAAACTAAAACTAAAACCAAAACTAAATCCAGCGTCACCACCAGCAACAATGATCAGTACAGCAAGCGTGGCCCGGTTAAATGGATCTGGCCGACGCGGGGTAAGCCGCTAAATACTTTCCTCGCCTCCAAGCTCGATCGTCGCGGCATCGATATTGCGGGCAAGTTTGGGCAGCCGGTGCGCGCGGTTGCCGATGGCAAGGTTGTATATAGTGGTAATGGTTTGGCCGGTTATGGTAATCTCATCATAATAAAGCACAGCGATACCTATTTAAGTGCCTATGCCTATTGCCAGTAACGCCTGGTGCAAGAAGGAACGTCAGTAAAGTCGGGGAAGGTTGTAGCAAAAATGGGTCGCAGAGATAACACCGCAAAATTGCATTTTGAGATTAGACGAAATGGCAAGCCGGTAGATCCAATGAAGTATTTGCCTAATCAATAAGGGAACCTCTGAATGACCAAATCGACCGATAAGTCACTTATCGAAGATACTGAAATACCGCCTGAAGAGCTGGTAGAGAACCTCGTGGAAGACCAGGAAGCTGCAGACCTGGATGACGATGATGACGAAGATGATTCGACTGAAGCCGAGACTGCTGCAAGCGACGATGACGAAGATGAAAGCGATGACGACGTTACCGAGAGCGAAAAATTTACCGAGCGTCGCAAGCCGGAGACAGATCGTCGCAAGACGACCACGCGTCGTTCGTCAGACTCAGATCCAACCCGGCTCTATCTCAAGGAAATAGAAGTTTCACCGCTGTTGACCGCGGAAGAGGAAGTCTATTACTCGCGCCTCTCGCTAAAGGGTGACACCGCGGCGCGCGACAAAATGATCGAATGTAATCTGCGCCTGGTGGTGAAAATTGCACGTCGTTACATGAATCGTGGGCTGGCACTGCTCGATTTGATCGAAGAGGGTAACCTCGGATTGATTCGCGCGGTAGAAAAATTTGATCCCGAGCGTGGCTTTCGTTTCTCCACTTATGCGACCTGGTGGATTCGGCAAACAATAGAGCGTGGGTTGATGAATCAAACGCGCACCATCAGGTTACCGATCCATGTTATCAAGGAATTGAACACCTACCTCAGGGCGGCACGAAAACTCACGCAGGAACTAAACCGCGAAGCAACCCCCGAAGACGTTGCCAGATTGTTAAAGAAACCGGTCAAGGACGTCGAGAAAATGTTCAAGCTGGCCGATCGTGTGTCTTCTTTCGATATACCCATGGGTGGTGACGGCGAACGTCCATTACTCGATGTGATTCCCGATGACAGCAACGCCGACCCTTCCAGTATTCTGCAGGATGAAAGCGTCATCAAGCATCTCGATAGCTGGCTGGATGAGCTCGACGAAAAGCAGCGTGACGTCGTTGTGCGCCGCTTCGGTCTGCGTAATCATCCGCGTGGCACGCTCGAAGAGGTGGGACTCGAGCTGGGTGTGACCCGCGAACGCGTGCGCCAGATCCAGATGGACGCGTTACGCAAGTTGCGCCGAATCCTCGAACACAGCGGTTACTCCCGCGACAACATCATCAACGAAGAATAATCCCTAGCCGCGGTCCCCGCGGCACTAACCCTCCGACCTCGGCAACCGCTGAACCCCCTTGTGACTGACTGGTTGGCCTGCGGCTTCCTGAAAAAGGCTCGCTTTTGAAGGGCAAGGCGAGACTCGACATCCATGTCTCGACTCGCC